>NZ_JBFEGM010000007.1:0-220552 GCF_047228845.1 Sporosarcina pasadenensis | reverse complement strand
TTATCCGGTTTTGAACGAACAAGCATCGTTCATACATAGTCTGGTGACGAAGGCGAAGAGGTCACACCCGTTCCCATACCGAACACGGAAGTTAAGCTCTTCAGCGCCGATGGTAGTAGGGGGCTTCCCCCTGTGAGAGTAGGACGTCGCCGGGCCAGCCATTTTCATTACATAAGAAAGAAGCGTTCAAGCATACGTGACTGACTGAACTAGTGAAGATGACACAGTAGTGCGAAGTCTATTGCATTTTTAACATGGAGGATTAGCTCAGCTGGGAGAGCACCTGCCTTACAAGCAGGGGGTCGGCGGTTCGAACCCGTCATCCTCCACCATACATACTAATACTAATGATTTGCCGGTGTAGCTCAGTTGGTAGAGCAACTGACTTGTAATCAGTAGGTCGTGGGTTCGACTCCTATCGCCGGCACCATTTTTATGAGCCATTAGCTCAGTCGGTAGAGCATCTGACTTTTAATCAGAGGGTCGCAGGTTCGAATCCTGCATGGCTCACCATTACCAGTAACTATGTTTTTCGTGGAGGAATACCCAAGCCTGGCTGAAGGGATCGGTCTTGAAAACCGACAGGGGTGTTAAAGCCCGCGGGGGTTCGAATCCCTCTTCCTCCGCCATTTTTTTGAAAAACAACAATAATGGTATGAAAACTGATTATGTAGGATTTAGAGTTCCTACTACTAACATTATCGCGGGGTGGAGCAAATCACATCACACCGAATGTGATTTGTGTAATTTCCTAAAAGGAAATTACAACAAAGTCCCACAGCAAACTGAATGCGTAGGATTTAAAATTCCTACTACTAACATTATCGCGGGGTGGAGCAGTGGTAGCTCGTCGGGCTCATAACCCGAAGGTCGCAGGTTCAAATCCTGCCCCCGCAACCAAATGGTCCCGTGGTGTAGCGGTTAACATGCCTGCCTGTCACGCAGGAGATCGCCGGTTCGATCCCGGTCGGGACCGCCATTTCTTAACTATTACATATATATGTGGCTCAGTAGCTCAGTCGGTAGAGCAAAGGACTGAAAATCCTTGTGTCGGCGGTTCGATTCCGTCCTGAGCCACCATTCTTTGCGGGTGTAGTTTAGTGGTAAAACCTCAGCCTTCCAAGCTGATGATGAGGGTTCGATTCCCTTCACCCGCTCCATGGGCCTATAGCTCAGCTGGTTAGAGCGCACGCCTGATAAGCGTGAGGTCGGTGGTTCGAGTCCACTTAGGCCCACCATTCCGCAGTAGCTCAGTGGTAGAGCAATCGGCTGTTAACCGATCGGTCGTAGGTTCGAATCCTACCTGCGGAGCCAATAACTTGGGGAAGTACTCAAGTGGCTCAAGAGGTGCCCCTGCTAAGGGCATAGATCGCGTAAGCGGTGCGAGGGTTCGAATCCCTCCTTCTCCGCCATAAGTTCGGCCCCTTGGTCAAGCGGTTAAGACACCGCCCTTTCACGGCGGTAACACGGGTTCGAATCCCGTAGGGGTCATACAAGAAAAAAATCCTATCAAGTTATTTATAAACTTGATAGGATTTTTTCTGTTTTATTAAACTCTGTAATCTGTGATTGAAGAAGGTGGGATTCATTTGAGTAGAATGGAACGTAGGAAGCAGCAAAAACAATTAAATAGAGGGAAGAAATGGTTTGCCTTAAAAAAACCTATCCGAATCCTATTATTCGGAATGGTAGTAGTGGCGATTTGTGGTTTGGTCATGGTGAATTTATTAATTTCCTCAAGTGATGTTAGTAAACTAGAAGAACCTGAACCGAGACCGACGTTAATTTACGATCAAAACGGAGAGATTGTTAGTAAAATTTCGAATTCCAATATTGAAGGTGTACGTTTAGACCAAATCCCAAAAGAGCTAATTGAAGCAGTAATCTCTGTTGAGGATCAACAGTTTTACAAACATGGTGGGATTAATTATTTCGGGATTGCGCGGGCATTTACTCAAAACACGTTAAAAGGTGAAGTTGTTGCTGGGGGAAGTACAATCACTCAACAGCTTTCAAAAAATGTATTTTTAACGCAGGAACGTACATACTCTCGTAAATTCAAGGAATTGCTTATCGCGAAGAAAATTGAGCGAACGTATTCAAAAGATGACATTATGGAACGCTACCTGAATCAAATCTATTTTGGCGAAGGGGCATGGGGTGTTCAACGAGCCGCGGAAGTCTATTTTGGCAAAGATGTAAGTGAATTAACGTTAAGCGAATCTGCTACATTAGCAGGATTGATTAAAGCACCTACTCATTTATCTCCTTATAAAAACTTGGAGAAGTCGGTGGAACGACGCAACATTGTTTTATCATTAATGAAAAATGAAGAGTATATAAGTCAAGCGGAGTTCGAGGAAGCGATCGGACAAGAAATTGTGTTAGCCGATTCAACAATGCCGAATTATAAAGGCAAATATCCATATTATATTGACTACATTATCGACGAGGCTGTCAACAAGTACGATCTAACGAAAAATGAAGTGCTATCTGGGGGACTCCATATTTATACAGAGTTAAATCCCGTCATCCAAGATGCCCTTGAAGAAGTCTATCAAGATGATCGCTATTTTCCAGAGAGTAAGCCCAATCAACTCATTCAAAGCGGTTCGGTCTTCTTGAATCCTAAAACGGGTGGGATTAGTGCCTTGGTTGGGGGCAGGGGAGAATATACGTATGGACGTTTTAATAATGCGACCCAGCTCGTCAGACAACCGGGATCGACCTTGAAACCACTTGTATACACTGCAGCGCTCGAGCAAGGTTATCAAATTTCGGATATGCTCGTTGACGAACCGATTAACATTAATGGATATTCACCGAAAAATTTCGATCATAAATTCAGAGGGCAAGTGACAATGTACGATGCAGTCACTCAATCGTATAATATCCCTCCCGTCTGGCTCTTGAATAACATCGGAATTGAAACTGGAGTGCGTACGGTAGAGCGGTTCGGCATCCAATTGGAAGAACAAGACCATAATCTTGGCCTGGCACTAGGAGGCTTGCACAAAGGTACTTCACCCCTGCGAATGGCTCAAGCTTTTTCCGCATTTGCGAATGATGGGGTCATGATGGAAGCCCATGCTATTGTAGAAATAAAGGATTCAGAAGGCGAAGTCATTGGAAAATGGCGTGAACAATCCGTAGAAGTTACAGAAGCGGAAGTTGCCCAGCAAATGACCTATATGCTGCAAGGTGCAGTCGAAGTTGGTACTGCTCAGAAAGCTCAAATATCAGGGATGGAAGTTGCCGGTAAAACAGGCACCACTCAGCTGCCAATCACTGGTGTCGATGGATCAAAGGATCATTGGTTTGTTGGATATACTCCAGACATCGTGGGGGCAGTTTGGTTAGGCTATGATAAAACGGATTCCGAACATTACTTAACATCGACTAGTAGTTTCACAGTGCCGCCAATTTTCGGGCAAGTCCTATCAAAATCGATCAGTGAATTACCTACGAAGAAATTTGATTTACCATTAATCGCGAAAAAGCAAAAAGAGCTAGAGGAACAGAAAGAAAAGTTGAAGAAGAAAGAGCAAAAACAAGAAAAAGAGAAAAGGAACCAGGAGAAGAAAAAAGAGAAAGAACGGAAAAAAAGAGAGAAGAAAGACGAGAAGGAAAGAGAGAAGAGAGAGAAGAAAAAAGAGAAAGATAAGAAGAAAAGAGAAAAAGAAAAAGAGAAAAAACATAAGTGGAAAGAACATGATGATTGAACGGTCGATTTAAGACTTTCTTAAAGAAAAAGCGCTTAAACGTTATTATACCAACGTTTAAGCGCTTTTTTTATGCTGTCTATGATGAAAATTTTGTCGTCGACAGATTAAAATGACCCAGTATCCTTCAAACTGTAATGTAAAGAAATTATCTTTCTGAGGAGAATAGGAAATTTCCTTTATTTTATTACATTACAAAGTAAGGAGTTATATACAATGACCATTGCTCATTTGACAAAGTTAGAGGAAATTAGACTGGCACTCAATGCGAAGTATTTTGAACGGGAGAACGAGGTTGAGGGGATTCTTGTCGCTCTGCTCTCGAGACAACATATGCTCATGATTGGACCTGCCGGAACTGCGAAATCTGCATTGGCAATTGAGTTAGCTAAAATCGTACAAGGAACAGAATACTTCCAATGGTTATTAACGAGGTTCAGTACACCAGAAGAAGTGTTTGGACCGTTGTCATTAAAAGACCTTGAAAAAGGAATATACAAGCGAAACACAAGAACTAAAATGCCAGAAGCGAATCTTGTTTTCCTGGATGAGATATTTAAAGCGAATTCGGCAATCTTGAATAGTTTACTGACACTTATAAACGAACGGATCTTTTATAATAACGGAACGCCAGTAAAAGCTCCTTTACTATCGGTTATTGGAGCTTCAAACGAATATCCTGAAGAAGGGGAAGGGCTGGAAGCTCTTTTCGACAGGTTCTTACTTCGGTTCGAGCTAGATTACATTGCCGATGAAACAAATTTTATTTCCATGATGAAGGGAACCGCTCAGGGTCTCGTCATGCCTTCCATGACGATGGAAGAATTACTTCAACTTCAGTTTTTAACGGACATTGTACCAATTCCGGACGACGTGTATGAAAAACTTTCGGAAATCCGCAATGAATTACGTGACGAAGGGATACGCCCTTCTGATAGGCGGTTTAAACAGTCTCTATCGATACTACAAGCGAAGGCGTTACTAAGCCAAAGGCAGGATGTGAAGGTATCTGATATTGTCATCCTTGAAAATGTGCTTTGGGAAACGGTGGACCAAAAAGATGCTGTATCTTCCATTATTCGCAATCATGCACAAGATGCTGTTACGCAAATTCTCTCTTCCATACAAAATGAAGCAAATGAAGTGTTCTACTCCATACTGCAGGACCAAACACCTGAGGCTGGAATGGAGGCGACTCAAAAAATGAAAGCCTTAGTGGCTGATTTGAACAAGCTCAAAAGTGACTATCATAGTCGGAATGCTGATATTGACACCTTACTTGATAAAGTGACCTCGATGGAACATGAGATCTTGAATAAAATATTAGAGCCGTGGTATTTTGAATCTCGAACTGAAAAGAAGGGATCCAACACTAGCACCTTTTTTAAAATGTGACAGGGAGTGTTCTTTGTGAAGAGACGTAAAAGTCACAATGCCAATCGATCAGTATTGAATACTGACGCATTCGATAAAAGACGTTTCAGAGAAATTTTTGAAATGTCATCGGGTCTACAAAGATTAAGAGGCGAAGGTGAGCTGCCGATGTTCGAGTCATTGCTCGCTGACATCTGGGCATCCTTATATAAGATGAAACCTGAAATTACCGGACAAGTAGACATTGATCTAGAGGTTAATAAGTCACTGATGGAAAGAATCATGGCGGAAGAAAGCTTTGTAACCTTTCGCAGCTTCACTCGTTTAGATGATTTGTCGTCAGCTATCGGCACGGTGAAGTTCGGAGAGAAGACGAACCAATGGCTCGCTGAGCAAAAAAAGGACGATGAAGACTTACAAAAGCAGTTAGAGGGAATTCTCGAAATGCATAGGCAACTTCGAAGGCACGATTGGCAAGAAGAGACTAGAAGTGAAAGCCACGAAACTGATGAGAATTTTACAGAATTGATGACTAAACTTGATGAGAAATTGCAACAGATACTTCGTATCAACAGTGAGAGTTTTTCGCAAGCAATGGTACAAGCCATTCAGGAAACAAAGCAGGTGAAGGATGGTCTCATATCGTTACTTGGCGGCATTAGATCGGGCAGAGGAGATGGAGACCTGAAAAAGGTTCCTTTACGAGACCAAATCTCATTAGCGGAAAAAATTGCTTCTAATAAAAAGATGAAAGAAATTGCGGAATGGGCAGGTCGGTTCAAACAGGTAGCCCGTAAAAAGCAGAAGACGAAATATAATGAGGCAGTCAATAGAAGTGGAGTCACAATTGGCACCGATATTGAACGGCTGTTGCCAATAGAGCTAGGATTGTACACGCATCCAACAACTAAGAACGACTTTCTCCGTAGGTTTATTGAAGGACAGACAATGATGTATGTACAGGAGGGAAGGGAGGTACTTGGGAAAGGACCAATCATTCTTTGCTTGGATCAGTCAAGTAGTATGCGAAGCCACGATACTCAAGCTAAAGGGTTTACATTAGCCCTTATGTCGATTGCTAGAAGACAGAGAAGGGATTTTTGTTTGATCTTATTTTCAACTCATATACAAGTCTTTAAATATGAAAAAGGAAAAGTAAAGAGCTCGGATTTGGTGAATTTGGCACAAATATTCCTAAGTGGTGGAACGAATTTTGCCCTACCTCTAAGTAGATCACTAAGCGTAATTAATGAAAGCCGTTTTAAAGAAGCGGATGTTATATTTGTTACAGACGGTGAGGACGAGATAAATGATTCATTTCTTGAAGAGTTCAATAAGAAGAAAAAAGAGAAAGCCTTTAATGTCCTGTCCTTTATTTTAGGTGGCCACGTAAATACAGTGGAATTGTTTTCGGATAAAGTTGTCATTATGAAAGATTTCGAAGACGAGAGTAGTTATGCTGCATTTGAAATTTAACTTAGAAGATGACCTTAAATGTTGTAATTCAACGTTTACGGTCATCTTTTTTTGGGGGGTGAAGAGTGTAAACTCTATTCATTCTGAATATAGAATTAAATTAATAATAAATTACTAGGGAAAAAAAGTTATTTTCACCAATATATTATTGTACTAGGCAGTAATAATAAAATCATGTATACTCCTATTATCGTTCTATTCAATGGGTTCACTATAACAAGTTAATATAGAGATATTGGAAGAAAAGTGGAGAAGGATAGAAACAATTATCATCATATTTACAAGAAAATTTATTAGTACTAAATGTAACAACAATTATTAATCAGCCGGTTGGGTTTACACGTTTAAGTTTTTAAACGAGGAAAAGAAAGCGCATACATTGTTTTAGGAGGTAATCATCTTGTCAACGGTAAGTAAATTTACGAAGGATTACTTGGTGAAAAATAAAACGAAATTTGAAGAGGTGAGTGAATATATTTTCAATCACCCGGAAACAAGGTTTGAAGAATACGCCTCATCCGAATTTCTAGCAAATGCATGTGAAAAAGAAGGGTTCACCGTGGAACGTGGCGTTGCTGGTATCGAAACAGCATGTGTGGCTACTTTTGGAAGTGGGAAACCAGTCATTGGTTTCTTAGGAGAATTTGATGCGCTTTCGGGATTAAGTCAAGAACCGAACAAGACAGCTTATGAACCATGGGAAACTAGCAATGGACATGGATGCGGACACAATTTACTTGGAACAGGTGCATTTGCAGCCGCATGTGCAACAAAGCGGTACCTCGAAGAGAACGGAATATCCGGTACTGTAAAGTTTTTCGGCTGTCCTGGAGAAGAGGGCGGCTCAGGGAAAACCTTTATGGTTCGGGAAGGTGTTTTTGAAGGTGTGGATACTGCACTGACTTGGCATCCATCCCCAGGCAACAGTATTATGGGCTTTTCAAGTTTGGCAAACTACCAAGTGTCTTTTCACTTTAAAGGGATATCTTCCCATGCCGCTAATTCTCCACATCTAGGCAGAAGTGCATTGGACGCTGTCGAATTGATGAACGTGGGTGTTAACTACCTTCGGGAACATGTCATTCCGGAAGCAAGGATACATTATGCGGTAACAAACACAGGGGGAACCTCACCTAATGTTGTCCAAGCGGAAGCAGAGGTGCTCTACTTAATTCGCTCGCCAAAAGTTAACGAAGTAGATGATATTTATAAAAGGGTATGCAAAATTGCTAAAGGCGCCGCGATGATGACAGAAACAGAAGTGACGATCAAATTCGATAAAGCATGTTCTAATTATATTCCAAATCGTAGTTTAGAAAAAATACTGCATAAAAATTTACTAGAAGCTGGTATCGAAGCGCCTACAGACGAAGAAGTAGCTTATGCTGAAAAGATCTGGAATTCATTAACACAAGGTGAGAAAGAGAATTATTTAGATCTACTGAAAGGGTTCGGGTATTCCGGAGATGGAAGTGAATTTGAAGGGAAATATTTATCTGAATCAATCTCACCGTACAGCGAAAGAGATGGCTTGCTTTCAGGATCGACGGATGTTTCTGACGTTAGCTGGGTCGTTCCAACTGCTCAGTTGACAGCATCTACATCTGCATTAGGAACACCGTTGCATACATGGCAAATGACGACACAAGGGATTAGCAGCTATGCGCATAAAGGGATGCTTCGTGCGGCGGAAGCGATGGCGTTAACTGCCATACAGCTGATCAATCATCCGGAAGATCTAGAAAAAGTGAAGCAGGAATTTCGAGCATTTCAAGCAAAGAATCCTTATACATGTCCGATTCCAAAGGATGTCAAACCAACAAAACTAAATCAATAAGATACATGCAAGTGGAGAGGGAATCGGCATTGCCGATTTCATTACTCCTTAAAAAATGGAAAGAATAGATTAGGGGGTAAAATATGAATGCACAAACGAAGAAGAAAAGTGTTTTTGGTAAACTTTTAAATGGGATTGAAATCTTAGGGAATAGACTACCTGATCCCTTTATTCTATTTGCAGTTTTAGCGGTTGTTGTTATTGTATTATCATTTATTCTAAGCTCATTTGGTATTTCTGTTGTCCATCCTGGAAGCGGTGAAGTAGTTCCAATTAAAAATCTGGCTTCTGGTGAAGGATTAGAATATATCTTAACTTCCATGCTTAGTAACTTCACTGGATTCGCTCCATTAGGCTTAGTATTAGCTATGATGCTCGGTGTTGGACTAGCTGAAAAAGTAGGGTTGTTGGATTATGCGATTCGTAAAACGATTCTAAAGGCCCCTCGTGCATTAGTAACGTATGCAGTTGTTTTTGTGGGAATCATGGGTAACTTGGCGTCAGATGCAGCGATGATTTTAATTCCCCCATTGGCCGCAATGGTCTTCTACAAAATGGGGCGTAATCCGATTGCAGGTTTAGTGGCTGGATTTGCTTCTGCAGGTGCAGGGTTTACAGCGAACCTATTGATTGTTGGAACTGACGCTCTTTTAGCGGGTATTTCTACTGAAGCTGCTAAAATTATGGATGAAACATTAGTCGTTACACCAGTGGATAACTGGTATTTCAATATCATTTCTGTTTTTGTATTAACGGTAGTTGGTGCATTGATAACAGAAAAAATCATCGAACCAAGGCTTGGTAAATATCAAGGAGAAGCAGTAGTCGTAGATGTCGAAGAAAATCCAAGAGCTGGAAAAGCATTTAGAAATGCCGTCATTGCCGGATTAGTGTATTTAGCAATCCTCATCGTTGCAATTAATGTGCCAAATAGTGCTTTGAGAAGTGAAGATGGTGGATTGATACCATCGCCATTCTTATCAGGTATCGTTCCTATTATTCTGTTTTGGTTCTTAACGATTGGTGTTACGTATGGAATAACATTAGGGAAAATTAAGACGTCAAAAGACGTAAGTAAATATATGGCTGAATCGATCAAAGACTTATCAGGTTATATCGTTTTAATATTTGCAATCTCCCAATTTATCGCTTACTTCAACTGGTCAAATATTGGGATTTGGATAGCAGTGAATGGGGCGGAATTCCTTACTGAAATTAATTTTACAGGAATGTGGCTAATAATCGGCTATATACTTCTAACTGCAATATTAGAGTTTTTTATTACTTCAGGTTCTGCAAAATGGGCACTGGAAGCACCGATATTCGTACCGATGTTTATGAAGCTAGGATATCATCCTGCGTTCACACAATTAGGTTATCGTGTAGCTGACTCATCTTTTAATATCATGACGCCATTAAATCCATATCTTGTCGTGATTCTATCGTTTATGCAAAAATACGATAAAAAGGCTGGCATTGGGACATTGATGTCACTGATGATACCGTATTCACTTATATTTTTAGGTGTTTGGATCATTTTAATTGCAATCTTTTACACTTTCAATTTACCACTCGGACCGGGAGTTACACCATTTCTATAAGATAAATGCTAACATGAATGTAGCAAGTTAGGCAGATGCATGTCTTATAAACGATAAGGGAGATTGATACATGATGGTCTTAGATCTTAATTCCGATTTATCGAAAAAAGTAATTGCTTGGAGACGGGATTTTCACCAATTTCCGGAAACAGGGTTTCTTGAAATGCGAACGGCTTCGATTGTAGCGTCTATCCTAGATGAACTAGGGTTTGAATTATCAATGGGGAAATCTGTAATGTCGGTAGATCATTGCATGGGGAAACCGGATGATCAGGCTACGAATGCACATTATCAATGGGCAATCAAGAATGGAGCTAAGCAAGGCTATGTTGCAAACTTTTCCGATGGATATACTGGTATAGTTGCAACACTGGATACCGGTATAGAAGGACCAACAACCGCCTATCGATTTGATATGGATGCCCTTGATATTAACGAATCGGAGTTGGACAGTCATTTCCCTAAGCAAGAGGGATTCAGATCAAAGCTTCCCCATAAAATGCATGCGTGCGGTCATGATGCCCATACAGCAATTGGATTAGGTTTGGCGACAGTTATTGCTAACAATAAAGAAGCCTTAAAAGGGAGAATCAAATTGATCTTTCAACCTGCTGAGGAGGGAACACGCGGCGCGAAATCAATGGCGAGTGCTGGAATCGTAGATGATGTAGACTATTTCATCGCCTCGCATGTTGGGACAGGGGTCCCCCATCAACATTTCGTTGCTTCGAATAACGGTTTCTTGGCCACATCGAAACTGGATATCACTTTCAAAGGTAAGGCATCCCATGCAGGAGCACAACCTGAAGAAGGAAATAATGCATTGTTAGCTGCTGCCAATGCGGCATTAAATATTCACGCAATCTCTAGGAATTCAAAAGGGATTTCAAGAATTAATGTCGGTGAATTACATGCTGGTTCAGGAAGAAATATAATCGCAGATTATGCGTTTCTAAAAGCAGAAACACGCGGGGAAAATTCTGAAGTGAATCAATTTATAAAAAGTCAGTTAGAAGCGATTATTAAAGGTGCAGCACAAATGTATCAAGTCGATTATCAAATTGATACAGTCGGTGAAGCACTTAGTAGTCAAGGATCGAAAGAGTTGGCAGTGATTCTCCAGGGATGTGCAGAAGAGTCAGCCATGTTAAAAGAAACAGCTTTGGAATCAAATGACGCGGCTGGTTCCGAAGATGCAACTTATTTCATGGAACGAGTGAAACAAAATGGTGGACTCGCAACATATTGTATTTTTGGCACAGACCTTCCTGCCGGACACCATAATGAACAATTTGACATCAATGAAGAAACGATGCTTGCAGCCGTAGATGTCTTATTTAAATCAGCTATACAATTAAACAGTCTTTAAGATCAGTAGTAAAAAAGGGAATCCTCGGGATTCCCTTTTTATGTTCCATCGAAAATTTATAAGTAATTATGAATAAAAATAAATAAATATAATATACTGTGTAATCCCTGTCGTAGCAGTCAATGAAACTGAATTAGCATGCACTATATTTTAAAATAATGAAAATATGAGTTGACAATTTATTTTTATCTGTTTATACTAATTTTCAATCAGTTAGATTTTGAAAATGATTTTGACAATTACATACATCTCTTATTAAGAGTGGCGGAGGGAATAGGCCCGATGAAGCCCGGCAACCAACAGATGAATTGATCTGAAAAGGTGCTACATCCTACAGGTGTTTTTAGCCTGGAAGATAAGAGGAGGAATTTTGCAGCCCTCTTCTTATTGAAGAGGGTTTTTTATAATCATTAAGTTAAAACCGGATTTGTGCATAGATAAATCCGACTATGCCAATAGGAACAGTTAATGATTGGGTTAAATTGATTTTCCATATAAAAATGAGTTTAGGAGGAAATGAACATGAAAAAATGGATTGCATTAATATTAACGGTTATCAGTATAACGATTCTGATGTCAGCTTGCTCATCCAGTGAAGGCAAGGAAAAGGTGGAGTTGAAAAAAGTTGTGTTGGATTATGCATATTACTCGCCAACTAGCCTAGCGTTGAAGGAATTTGGTTGGGCAGAGGAGGCGTTTGTGGAACAAGGGATTGAAGTGGAGTGGGTACTCAGCCACGGAAGCAATAAAGCACTTGAATTTCTAAATTCAAAAAGTGTCGACTTCGGTTCGACAGCTGGGGCTGCAGCATTAATCGCCAAGTCGAATGGTTCACCCATTGAATCGGTCTATATTTATTCGAAGCCGGAATGGACTGCGCTTGTTGCCACAGGCGATTCGGACATCACATCAGTAGAACAATTGAAAGGTAAGAAAGTGGCTGCAACGCTAGGGACGGATCCATATATATTTCTTCTCCGCTCGTTACAAGAAGTTGGGTTGTCGTCCAAAGACTTGGAAATTGTAAATTTACAACACTCAGATGGCGCTAACGCTCTTTTGACAGGTCAAGTAGAAGCGTGGGCAGGGTTAGATCCACATATGGCAAAAGTTGAAGTCGATTCTGGTGCAAAGTTATTTTTACGTGATCATGAAAAAAATACGTACGGAACACTGAATGTCAGATCTGAATTTGCTGAACAACATCCTGAAGTAGTTGAAACAGTGATTGAAGTGTATGAGAAAGCACGGAAGTGGGTTTTGGAAAATCCGGATGAGGCAGCCGACATACTTGCAAAAGAAGCTGAGATGCAATTGGAAGTAGCGAAAAAGAGTTTAGAGCGTAATGACTTCTCGGATCCAATCCCTGGACAGAAACAAATCGATGAACTGACTGCAGCGGGTGAAGTGTTGCAATCAGAAAATGTAATTAAAGGGAATGTGGATATCCGAACGATTGTAGGAGAATTGATTACTGATCAATTTGCAAAAAAAGTTATCGAATGAAATAGGGGGAATAGACATGACGGTCAATATTGACGAAAAAGAATTGTTTAAAGTAAAAGCAAAAAGATCGGTCAAAATTAACTTTGAAAATAAGGTGAGAGGTTTAGCTCTTGGCTTGATCATTCCATTCATTCTATTAGTCGTTTGGGAAGCGGCTGTCCGTTTCAATTGGCTCGATGCCTATGTCTTTCCGGCTCCGACAACTATTTTGCAAAAAATTATTGAGTTAGCCCAAGAAGGGACACTTTGGGGACATGTGGGAATTACGTTCTTTCGGGTTATGATCGGATTTCTAGCAGGAACAATTGCCGCGGTTATATTGGGATCCATCGTCGGTTATTTTAAATGGTTTGAGCAGTTGATGGATCCATTAATTCAAGCGTTTCGCTCAATTCCATCTCTAGCCTGGGTTCCGTTGTTTATCTTATGGATGGGTATTGGAGAGTCGTCAAAAGTGATGTTAATCGCTGTCGGTGTGTTCTTCCCGATCTATCTGAACATCGTCTCAGGTATTCAAGGTGTAGACCGTAAGTTAATTGAAGTCGGTAAGATCTATCATTTTACTCCGTTGCAAATTGTTCGTCGTATCATCTTGCCCGCTTCACTTCCTTCGTTTCTCGTCGGTCTACGTAGTGGTGTCGGATTAGGCTGGATGTTCGTCGTAGCTGCGGAGCTAATGGGAGCAAGTCAAGGGCTTGGGTATTTGCTAGTCGTTGGTCAGAATACGTATTCGCCCGAGCTTATTATCGCAAGCATTATTTTATTTGCATTGTTAGGGAAAGCAACCGATTCGTTGTTGAAGTCATTGGAAGCACGTGCATTGAAGTGGCAAGACAATCTACAAAACCAACTATGATGGAGGGATGACGATGCTGAAGGTGGAACATGCATCAAGGACGTTCAATAACGGACTTGCAGGATTCAAAGATATTTCATTTTCCATTAAGGAAGGGGAGACTGTTGGGATCTTAGGAACGAGTGGATGCGGAAAAAGTACATTATTACGCGTTTTGTCCGGACTCGATCAAAACTATGAGGGGGAAATCGAATTTCTGGGTGAGGGGGAACAGCCAATTGGGATGATCTTTCAAGAACCGAGACTAATGCCTTGGCTTACCGTAAAAGAGAATATTTTATTCGGTGCGAAAGATGAGAAGGAGAAACAGGCAACGGTACATGAGTATTTGAATCTTGTCGGTTTGTCTGATTTTGATGCTCATTATCCGAAAGATTTGTCTGGAGGAATGGCGCAACGAACCGCAATTGCCCGGGCACTAATTGGCGAGCCGGATGTCTTGCTTCTAGATGAACCTTTTAGTGCATTGGACGCTTTCACTAAAATGCAATTGCAGGATTTATTGTTAAAAATTCAACAGAACCGTTTAACAACGATGGTAGTCGTTACGCATGACATCGATGAAGCACTTTACTTATGCGATCGAATATTCATCCTCGGAGGTCAACCCGGCACATTGCAGGCGGAGTTGTCGATTGACGTAGTGAAACCGAGAAATCGGGGCGATTCGTTCTTGGCTGCTAAAAAAGCGGAAATCCTTGAGCTTTTACATATCGAAAAGGAGGTTGTCTAACATGGCTAATGAGGAAGTGATTTATCCATCTGAAGGGAATTACAACATTACAGCTGAACTCCCTTCAAGAAACGATTTCACATGGAAAAGTATCGAATCAAATTTTAGTTGGTCTTCTACTGGAAAGGTGAATATGGCCTATGAATGTGTCGACCGCCATGTCGTGGAAGGGTTTGGAGAGAAAGTCGCTTTACATTATTTTGGTGAAAAAGAAGAGTCTACACTAACGTATCGCGAACTGAAAGAGAAAACAGATCTATGGGCTACTGTATTAAAAAAGAAAGGAGTGAAAAAAGGGGACTTCGTCTTTATCTTTTTACCGAAGCATCCTGATTGTCATATCGCAATGCTTGCTGCAATTAAGCTTGGTGCTATTGTTGGGCCGCTATTTGAAGCGTTTATGGAAGATGCAGTAAAGGAGCGGATTGCAGATTGTGAGGGCGCTTATTTAATCGCTTCGCCTGAGTTGATCAAACGCGTGCCGCGTGCAGAATTGCCATCACTGAAAACGGTGTGGATAACGGCGGAGCCCGAACAATGCAAGGGTGATGAAATTTCATTGTTTGAGGAAGCACGAGCTGTTAAGGCTGAAAAAAACATCATCGAGTGGGTGGATTTGGACCATGCGCTTAATATTCATTATACGAGCGGGTCGACAGGTCGGCCGAAAGGAATTATCCATGCTCACCGAGTGATGATCCAACAATACATTACAGGTAGATGGGTATTGGATTTGAAAGAAGATGATGTTTATTGGTGCACGGCACATCCGGGCTGGGTAACAGGAACGGTGTACGGAGTTTTCGCTCCATTGCTTAACCGGACAACGATTGTCATTCACGGTGGCAGATTTAATGCCGATGAATGGTATTCCGTGTTAGAAAGATCCGGTACAACAGTTTGGTATAGTGCGCCGACAGCTTTCAGAATGTTGATGGCGGAAGGGGATGATAAGACAGCGAATTATGATTTGTCGAAGATCCGGCATATCTTAAGCGTTGGCGAGCCGTTAAATCCGGAAGTGATTCGTTGGGGGATTAAAACATTGTCCAACCGTATTCATGATACATGGTGGATGACAGAAACAGGGGCTCAACTCATTGTGAATCTGCCGTCCGATAAGATTATTCCGGGTTCGATGGGTAGACCTTTTCCGGGGATTGAAGCGGCGATTTTAGGAGATGATGGCGAAACGCTTGCACCTGGCGAAGTGGGTCATTTAGCTTTAAAAGCAAATTGGCCAGCATTAATGAGGGAAGTGTGGAACGACCCTGCTAAGTATTCGACATACTTCCCGTTCGAAGGATGGTATGTATCCGGTGATTTGGCGACAATCGATGACAACGGCTATATCTTCTTCCAAGGCCGGAGCGATGATATGATCAATTCCTCTGGCGAGCGAATTGGACCGTTCGAAGTGGAGAGTAAACTGATCGAACATCCAGCTGTTGCAGAGGTGGGTGTCATTGGGAAACCAGATGCGGTAAGAGGAGAAATCGTCAAAGCGTTTATCGCCTTACGGGATGGATTTGAAGCAAGTGATGCGCTGCTACAAGAATTACGTCTTTTTGTACGAAGTGGGCTTGCTGCTCATGCTGCGCCGAGGGAAATTGAATTTCTTGAGGAATTGCCGAAGACACCGATTAGCGGGAAAATCCTTCGACGGGAATTGAAGGCAAGGGAACTTCAAAAAGTAAATGTCTAACCCGCAAATAACAAACTAAAAGATAGTACTGAGGAGGAAATAATGATGAGTAAAGAAGAATTGTATAGGAAATCATATTTTAATCGTCTTGGAGAATTAAGTGATCTAGCACCTGATGCTTTTAAGGCATTTGTCCAGTTTGACAAACTTGCCTTAGCAGAAGGAAAACTATCTAAGAAATTAAAAGAATTGATTGCCATTGCTGTTGCCCATACAACAGGTTGTCCGTATTGTATCGATATTCATGTGAAAGCAGCGAAAGCAGAAGATGTTACGAAAGAAGAAATGGCGGAAGCGATCTTGGTCGCTACGGCCTTAAAGGCAGGCTCGGCTCTTGCTCACGGAGTGAATGCATTAAATGCATACGATCAAAATGGCGAGGATGAATTATATAAAGCATCTTATTTCAATAGATTAAAGGAATTCTCAACACTAAATGGAGATGTCTTTAAGTCGTTTGTTGATTTTGATGCAAAAACAATGAAAGAAAGTATATTAAGTGTAAAAGAAAAGGAATTGATTGCTGTCGCTGTTGCCCATACAACAGGTTGCCCGTACTGTATTGACATTCATACAAAGGGTGCAAAGAAAGCAAACGCAACGAAGGAAGAACTAGCAGAATCGATACTGGTGGCAACTGCATTAAAAGCGGGTTCAGCTCTGGCTCACAGTGTGAATGCATTAAATGCATATGATGCTTAAAGAAGAGAAAAGCGATACAAACATTGCTACGAATGTTTGTATCGCTTTTTCTGATTGAATGTTACGTTAATCAACGATTAAATACTTGCCATGATATAATTCCCCTAGATGATTATTTCTAATAATAGGAGATATTATATGTTAAACAAGCATTTGACCCAAAAAGAACATAAAATAGACATGACGGTCTTGTTATTGACAGCTTTATTGACGGCGGTTGCGGGAGAGTTTAAAATTATTCCGTTCAATGGAGAGTCGTTTCGTTTTAGT
This sequence comes from Sporosarcina pasadenensis, assembly GCF_047228845.1. Lineage (NCBI taxonomy): Bacteria > Bacillati > Bacillota > Bacilli > Caryophanales > Caryophanaceae > Sporosarcina > Sporosarcina pasadenensis. The sequence goes on along the minus strand of NZ_JBFEGM010000007.1, from coordinate 203,401 downwards.
TTAGGGAGCATTACTTTTTTTCTCCTCCTCCTCATCCGTCCGGCTGGATCTCTTCCGTTGACGGGGCTTGTGACGGGCTTGACTGTCGTTATTTTCAGAACTTGTGTTGAAATGATGACAACGTCTGTTTCATTAATGGATAGTTTCCAGCATCATCTGTCTATCTTAATGTATTATGTTGTTTTTGCGATAGGTTTTCATATCATTTGTATTGACAAGTATCGAGCAGCTCCGCTTTTGTTGGGCTCATGGGCAGCTCTATTTGAGTTTGTCGGGAACGGTGCGGAAAACATAATGCGTTTTTTCATGCAAAACAGCTACGACTTGATGTGGAAAGACTGGGCGTTAATCGGCGGTGTGGCGACATTTCGTAGTTTCTTCGTTGTAGGGCTGTATAGTTCAATAATGTTGTCTGAGCAGAAAAAGCGTGTGCAGGAAATGCTTGGGATCGGTTCGAATTTGTATGCGGAGTCACTTTATTTACAGAAGTCGATGAACCATATCGAGCAAGTGACTGCCTCAAGCCATGATTTATACCGGAAGTTAAAACAAGAAAATCTGCATGAATTGAGTGTACAGGCGCTAGCGATCGCCCAAGAAATTCATGAAGTGAAAAAAGACTCCCAGCGTATACTGTCAGGGTTGTCTAATATTACTAAAGAAAAGAGCGCTGATCTCTTTCGATTATCTGATCTGTTTGACTTTGTTATTACGTCGAATAGGAAATATAGTGACATGTTAAACCGGACAGTTGATTTCCGGCTAACGATGACAGTCGATTATGAAACGGATCAGCATATCCCGTTATTGGCTTTATTAAATAATGTGACGGCCAATGCGGTTGAGTCGATTGATCATACAGGCACTGTTTCCATTGAAGTGTCCGAAGAAGCGGATAATCTTTATATCGCAATTCAGGACACAGGCAAAGGCATTCGAAAAGAAGATATCCCCATTTTGTTTGAGCCGGGCTTCACAACGAAGTTTAATGAACAAGGAGTGGCGGCAACAGGCATTGGTCTTTCCCATGTCCAGCAGATTACTGAAATGCTGCAAGGAGAGGTCCATATTGAAACAGAAGAAACGGGAACGGTTTTCCATATTCGGATTCCTTCCTATACTATACGAAAAATTAGGTGATGAATCGTGCGTTATTTTATCGTAGATGATGATTCGGCATGCCGGAAAATGCTTGAACATGTTATAAAAGAGGACGGGCTTGGATATGTGGCCGGTGAGGCTGAGAACGGGGTGAAGGCACTGGCGCCCATATTGTCCTCTCAGCCCGACATTGTACTTATCGACTTTCTTATGCCAGCGCTAGATGGGATCGAAACGATGGAACAATTGAAAAAGCAAGGATTCCAAGGGAAGTTCATTATGATTTCCCAAGTCGTCAATAAGGAAATGGTCGGCGAAGCGTATGAAAAAGGTGTAGAGTTCTTTATTCATAAGCCAATTAATCGCGTGGAAGTGCGAAGCGTTCTAACGAAAACCAAGGAGAGCTATCAACTTCAACAGTCTTTACAAATCATTCGGAAATCGTTGGCAAATATTGATGTATCTGGAGAACAAACAAAGCGACAAAGTGTGAGTGATATTGTCCGATTCATTTTAAATGATATGGGGATTATTGGTGAAGTGGGCAGTGATGACATCGTTGCCATCATCGAGAAGCTTATGAACCGGCAAGATCGGTCGCCGCAATTGCCTCCGTTGAAAGAATTGTACGAGGGAGTTGCTAGGGGAATGGAAGATGTCGATGTAGCGAAAGAGAGTAAAGCGATTGAACAGCGGATTCGCCGTACTATTGCAGCCGCTATAAACAACCTCGCCTCGATGGGTGTGGTCGATTACACTTCCCCTCAATTCGAATATTATGCTCCACGCTATTTCGACTTTCAGGACATTCGTCTTCGCATGAAACAAATCGAATCAGACCTTCCGACACCATCACGTGTAAAAGTTAATATAAAAAAATTCCTTCAAGTGCTTTATATTGAAACGGAAGAAAAATATAAGAATCTTTGAAGAGCACCTGATTTATTTAGAACATTTTTCCTTTAAATTAATTAATTTTATGTTTGTCGGATTTTGTCGGATTTGATAAGTCTCTCTTACACTATTGAAAGTGAGAAAACGCTTTCAATGGCAAAAGAGGGAGGTCATTTTGATGAAAAAGAAATTTAAATTTCCATTAGCATATCAAATACTTGTCGGTTTAATAGCAGGAATCATCGTAGGGGCGATCTTTTATGGAAACCCCGCAATAGAAACTTATTTGCAGCCACTTGGTACAATCTTTATTAATATGATTAAAATGATTGTCGTACCGATCATCGTCTCAACTTTGATTGTCGGTGTTGCAGGAACTGGTGATTTGAAGCAATTAGGTAAACTTGGCGGAAAGACAATGATTTATTTCCAAATCATTTCGTTAGTCGCGATTATCGTTGGGTTGTCCGCAGCGAATATTTTCAAGCCGGGTGAAGGCATTGACATGTCGACTTTGGCAAAAGGCGATATCGACTCATATGTCCAAACGACCGAAAGTGTGCAGAACGAAAACTTCATGGACGTTCTTGTTGGCATCGTGCCGAGCAATGTTATTCAAGCGATGGCTTCAGCCGATATGCTTGCAGTTATTTTCTTCTCCGTATTGTTCGGGCTAGGTGTCGCTTCAATTGGTGAACGCGGAAAACCGGTGCTTGCCTTTTTCCAAGGCACAGCAGACGCCATGTTCTGGGTAACGAACTTAATAATGAAATTTGCACCAATTGGCGTATTCGGTTTGATCGGTGTGACAGTATCGAAATTCGGACTCGAATCGTTAGTGCCGCTCGGTAAATTAATGATTCTTGTTTATGCGACAATGATTTTCTTCGTGATTGTTGTTCTTGGCGGAATAGCGAAGATGATCGGTTCGAGCATCTTCGGCATTATCAAACTATTAAAAGATGAACTCATTTTGGCTTACTCTACGTCGAGCTCTGAAACTGTATTACCGAAGCTTATGGAAAAGATGGAGAAATTCGGCTCTCCGCGAGATATCGTGTCATTTGTAATTCCAACGGGCTATTCCTTTAACTTGGACGGCTCGACGTTGTACCAAGCACTTGCGGCGATCTTCATCGCACAAATGTATGGCATAGACTTGAGTATCATGGAGCAAGTTACATTAGTATTGGTTCTTATGATCACTTCTAACGGGATTGCGGGTGTACCAGGCGTTTCTTTCGTCGTATTACTCGCAACGCTTGGCACTGTCGGTATTCCATTGGAAGGACTTGCGTTCATCGCAGGTGTCGACCGACTGCTCGACATGGGTCGTACGGTCGTCAACGTACTTGGAAATGCTTTGGCTACGGTTGTTATGGCTAAATGGGAAGGCCGCTTCCGAACAGACAATAGCAAACATACACCGGTTAAACCGGTTAGTGAAACAATATAAAATGTAAACGGACAGGCAGTTTTGTTACCCGGAATGGGTAGCAAAGCTGCCTGTTTTAATGATTACTTTAAGAATAAATTCAACTTCTACAATTTCTATAGAAGGTTTAATGTTGGATATGTAGAAGTAATCTATATTGTAATGGAAGTTTGTAAAAAATGACTGGGGGAAAGAATTGTGAAAATTAAAGGTTTTGGTGGAGTTTTTTTAAGATCGAAGGATATTGAAAAACTGAAAAATTGGTATGAAGAAACTTTACGTATTTCAATGGGGGATTGGAATGGTGCAATTATCAAACCGGATGCAGATAATGAGACGGTCTTTTCCCTTTTTAAAGAAGGAAGTAGTTATTTTCCGGTAGAACAGCCTGTTATGTTAAATTTCCAAGTGGAAGACATAGAAGGATGGATAGAGCACTTCGAGAAAATTGGTGTGCCTCTACTAAAAGAACCTGAAAAGACTGAGTATGGGACCTTTGTTTGGATTTCCGATCCAGAAGGAAGATGGATTGAACTTTATGAGAAGTGATGATAAAACGACCCTATTGAGAAGAAATATATTCTCGTAAAAGAATCTTCACTATGTGCATGCTGAAAATTAGTCAATCGAAAGAATTTTGGAATAGGGACAACTTGACTCCGAATAGATTGATTCAGTACGTATGCATACAAGGGGGAGATTCGTATGTATTGGAATGAAGAGTATCAAAATGGTAGTCCGAACATATCACCTACGGAATTTGTGGAAAAGTCATTAGAGGAAATTCGGTTTTGGTCAAGAATCATGAAGGAGCACTCCTTATTTCTGAGGTTAGGGTTTAGATGTGAAGATACACAACTAATCGCAGAAGCGAATCAATTCTATCATATATTTGAACGGATTGAACAACAGTCCCATGCTTTTACGAATCAAACAGACCCGATGACTATTAGAATGTTCAATTCGGAAGTTCAGATGGCAGCAACGAATATTTACGCTTTTAAACGGAAAGTGTTAGGGTTGATCCTAACTTGCCAGTTGCCCGGCGGAAACAATTTCCCTCTATTGGTAGACCATATTAGTAGGGAAGCCAATTATTTCAGAAAGCGACTCATTGAGTTGAATGAAGGTAAATTACAACCGCTTGCAGATGCGATCATTAAAGAGAATGTGTTCTTTTTACGGATCATGGCTGATCATGCCAAGTTCATCGGACATTTGCTGGACCCTTCAGAAAGAAAGTTAGTCGATATGGCAAGGAATTTTAGTAATGACTTTGATGAATTGCTGTTCCAGGCAAGAGATCTGGATGGAATGAGACCGTATTCACAAACAGTTCCGATGTTGGATCAATTCCTTGATCAAAATCGCGTGTCGGTCGTTTCCCTCCGTGACTTTAAAAAGACGGCAAGAGAGCTGATCGAAGAATGCAGGATTAAGAGTATTATCCATCCATTACTAGCAGACCATGTTTATCGCGAAGCGGATCATTTCCTCACGATTATTGATATGTTCGATGCCCATCTAACGGAAGCAAATTCATAAAAGTATAAAAAAGGATGGCATTAAACTTTGAAAAGTCAAAGGTTAGTGCCATCTTTATTTTTGGTCACCAATAAACTTGATTGCGTCCATAAGTAACTGAATATCGGACGATATTGCGGTTCTTAAGCTATCTGGACATCTATTTATCTCATTCTGCAATTTTTGAATTTCGTTCTGAATAAAATATAATTCATTAATTGTACTCACCTCTCCATGACAATTATACCCAGTATTCATAAGGGTCAAACAGACTATAGGGTATAAAGTGAACAGGAAGGCCCTTCATCAATCCAGAGAATTGATGAAGGGCCATTTTTTGTTGCAACACTTGAAAATTCAAGTGAATTAATCTACTTCAATGATTTCACGTTCGTTCAAAGGTTGAACAGGACGTTGGTTTTCAGGGAAAATTTGCTGATAGGCTTGAATTTGTTCTTTTGACATTTCAATCGGTTCTTCAAAAACAATCCATTTCACTTTTTCTGAACAAGGCGGTGTCGTCAGTGAGCCGTTGTAATAGTAAGTTGTTTGATCTGAAGGAAGTAAATCATGTAAATCAATAGTTTTATTTAAGTCATTATCATTTTCTGTTTCATTCAACGGTAATACATCCCAAATAGGTGCAAGTTTTTCGTTTTCTTTTCCTTCTTTAATCATTAGACCAAGTACTGCTAGCCCACCGTCCGCATCTTGGTGTACAAGATGGAGTTCCATATCCATGTTCTGACCGTTGATCTGGTGCTCGCTTGGTGTATGGAAATGGAATTGAGCAAGTTTGTATTCTGTTCCTTCAACGACGATGCTATTGTTTGGTGTTGCTGGATTAGCCTGTACGGAATGTCCGTTATTTACAATTGAAAATTGTGTCGGCTCGTATTGAATTTTAAAGTTATCTAGTTCTTCACTCGTTTTAACTTGTGAGAATTCGATATTGATTGGTGATTGCTCATTTCCTTCTGTACAGGCTGAGTATGTAGGATCCAATTCCCCCCAATTGTCCGGACCTGTTTCTTCATCATAAGACCATTGCATGTTGGGAGCGTCTTTTGACTTTGTTGTTTCGTTTTCTTTTGTGACAGTTACAGTTTCTTCATTTTCTGATGTAGTTGTTTCTGTTGCCTGTTCTGAGCAAGCTCCCAATAACAAACTTAACAAAACAACTATTAACGGATACAAAAATACTTTTCTCATCTCTGAAAAATCCCCTTCTTCCTTATTTTTTTCTGTGCTATTGCACAAGGAATACTATACTAAATAAATTCGCCTAAACAAGACAATAATTACCAAAACGAAGCAAATTCCACAATACAGTTAATAGATACTACACGTTTGCAAATTAACAGGAATAGACGTGTGATTTAACCCTTGGTGCTTACTGACTAAGATCCATTTTATGGGCGTGAAGAAAAGCACATATAGTGGTTGAGTTGGATGAAATATGTATATAACAAATTTCAGATATGAACATATATAAATTAGGAGTGAATAATTCATTTCCGGTTGGAAAATGCTATATGGTATAGTGGATGGATGAAAGAAGGTGAATCCAGTGAGACATAGATATGGAAGGCTCATTAAAAAGGATAACATCGTCGTGTTTCCTGGCGCCTTGGAACGCCTGATTGAAAAAGGGTTGGATGCTGTCGAAGATACAGACTACGCAGAAGCTGTAGAGGCTTTCGGACAGGCGTATCATTTTGATCCTGACAACACTCGGATATTGGCGCCTTACGCAGTTTCTTTATATGAAACAAAAGACTTTGAATTGGCAAAAGAAGTGGCAACAAAATTATTACATAGCGGGACAACCGACTATCTTGACGCCATGGAATTATATTTGGCAATCAGCATCCAATTACAGGATTATGAAGAAGTTGAAATGACGATAGAAACTCTTTTTGACGAAGATATCATACCGCCGGACATGGTGAAGAAATTCAACTATTTACGTGATCTGAACAAAAGACTTTCCTATAGATATGTGCGTGATGAGGTGGAAATCGAAAAACGGGATCTTTTCACTTTAGAGGAATTCTTGAGTAGTTCTACTGAAGCGCAACAGAAGATCCTGGCGTTTTTTGAGAACAGTGAATTGGATGAGGCAACCAAAAATCTACTGGTGCAAATTGTCGAAAAGGAAAGCTTGCACCCGGTCGTCATAACGTATGCGCTCGTACTTCTGCGCGAATCAGAATTCGAAAAGGAAGTAACGGTCCGGAAGTTTGGACGTGCAAAACGAGTCATTCCTTCAGACCTCGAACTACCAAGTCAAGATGAACGTTCCGTCGAGGTGATCGATCAACTAGCCAGTTTATTTGAAAAGGATCCCTCCCGATTGCAAATGGCAATTGACGCAAGTCTTCGTTACGGTATCCTTGCATATCCATTTTGCTGGGACGGATTTTCAACTTTCGAAGTTGCGGATGCATATAAGCAATACATAGAAAGCATGTTCACAGGAGATCTGGTGACAGAAACGGAATTGATTTCCTGGATCAAATCTGTCGATGAACAGACAGATAGGTGATATGCAGTAAATCTGTTGAAAGATCGAAAGACTATGATATACTGTAATGGTTGTAAATAGCGTATAAACGTGAGAAAATATACTGGTGATAATGATTCGGAGGTATTTACATGTCTGTTAAATGGGAAAAAGAAGAAGGCAATAAAGGGACGCTTACAGTTGAAGTTCCTGCAGAAACAGTTGACGCAGCAATCGACGAAGCTTTCAAGAAAGTAGTAAAGAAAGTGCAAGCGCCTGGGTTCCGTAAAGGAAAAATGCCACGCAAAATGTTCGAAAGAATGTACGGCGTAGAGTCGCTTTATAATGACGCGCTTGACATCATCCTTCCGGAAGCATATTCAAATGCGCTTGACGAAGCGGAAGTTGAGCCGATCGCTCAACCTGAAATCGAAATCGATGAAATGGAAAAAGGCAAAGCGCTCGTATTCAAAGCGCATGTTACGTTGAAGCCTGAAGTGAAGCTTGGCGACTATAAAGGTCTCGAAGTGACACGCCAGGAAACTGAAGTGACAGACGAGGAAATCGAGCAACAATTGAAAGATCGTCAAACAACATTGGCTGAAATGGTCGTGAAGGAAGACGGCGCTGTTGAAAATGGCGACACTGTCAACCTTGACTTTGAAGGGTTCGTTGATGGCGAAGCTTTCGAGGGTGGAAAAGCAGAAGGGTACGACCTTGAAATCGGTTCCGGTTCATTCATTCCAGGTTTCGAAGAGCAAGTTGTCGGCATGAAACAAGGCGAAGAAAAAGACGTCGAAGTGTCATTCCCAGAAGAGTACCATGCAGCTGAATTGGCTGGAAAACCAGCTGTATTCAAAGTGAAAGTGCATGAGATCAAGTCGAAGGAAGTTCCTGAGCTTGACGATGAGCTTGCAAAGGAAATCGATGAGAGCGTCGAGAGCCTTGAAGAGCTTCGTACAAAAATGAAAGAACAGACAGCAGAAGAAAAGAAGAGCGCAGCTGAAACAGCAATGCGTGATGATCTTGTAGAAGCTGCAGCAAGAAACGCTGAAGTCGATATTCCTGAAGTGATGATCGATTCAGAAGTGGACCGCATGATGGACGAATTCGGTCAACGCCTTCAAATGCAAGGCATGAACCTTGACTTGTACTTCCAATTCTCAGGTCAGGATGAAGCAGCATTGCGTGCTCAAATGAGAGACGATGCAATTAGCCGTGTGCGTGTTTCCTTGACGCTTGAAGCAATTGGCGTTGCTGAGGATATCAAAGTGACCGAAGAGGAAATCAATGCTGAGCTTGAAAAAATGTCTGAACAATTCGGTATGGAAGTTGACCAAATCAAACAGACATTAGGCGGAACAAAAATGCTTGAAAACGACTTACGCTTCAACAAGACTGTAGAATTCCTTGTTGAGAATGCAAAAGTCGCTGAATAATAGGTAATGAAAAATACAAGGTACGGGGGTTCCGTACCTTGTTTTTCATAGGTAGGAATTTTTGAAGCAGCTCTGGCGGTGAAGTTCTAAATAGTTGATAAAACCGGGGGAATCTTGTAAGATTGTCACTTGAATAGGGGTGAGCTTGATGTTCAAATTTAATGACGAAAAAGATAATTTAAGTTGTTCTTTTTGTGGTAAAACCCAAGACCAGGTGAGAAAACTCGTTGCAGGTCAGGGTGTCTATATTTGTGATGAGTGTGTTGAACTATGTGCGGAAATCGTCGAGGAGGAAGTGGGTCTTGATGAGCACTTCGAGCTGAAAGATGTTCCGAAACCACGTGAAATCCAAGGCATCTTAGATGAATATATTATCGGCCAGGACCGTGCTAAAAAATCGTTAGCCGTTGCGGTTTACAACCATTACAAACGAATCAATACGAACAGCAAGGTAGACGATGTTGAAATTGCAAAATCGAATATCGTTCTAATTGGTCCTACAGGTAGCGGTAAAACGTTGTTGGCACAAACATTGGCGAGAATTCTAGATGTTCCTTTCGCGATAGCGGATGCAACTTCATTGACTGAAGCTGGATATGTTGGTGAAGATGTGGAAAATATTCTTTTGAAGCTGATTCAAGCGGCAGATTTTGATATTGAACGTGCTGAAAAGGGTATCATCTATATTGATGAAATCGATAAAGTTGCTCGCAAATCGGAAAACGCATCGATTACGCGTGACGTATCGGGTGAAGGCGTACAGCAAGCCCTCTTGAAGATTCTTGAAGGCACAGTTGCAAGCGTTCCACCACAGGGCGGTCGTAAGCATCCACACCAGGAATTTTTGCAGATTGATACGACTAACATCCTTTTCATCGTCGGCGGAGCATTTGATGGCATGGAAGAAATCATCAAACGCCGTACCGGACAAAAAGTGATCGGCTTCGGCACGAATGTTGATGAGGAATCTAAAGAGGAAGCTTCTTTGCTTTCAAAATTGATCCCGGAAGATTTACAACGTTTCGGACTGATTCCTGAATTTATTGGCCGTTTGCCAGTCATTGCGACGTTGGAGCAGCTGAATGAAGATACTCTATACCAAATCCTTACAGTTCCGAAAAATGCAATTGTAAAGCAATACCAGAAGATGGTTGAATTGGATGGCGTTGCATTGCGATTCGAAGAGGATGCACTTCTTGAGATTGCCAAGGAAGCGATTGAACGGAAGACGGGTGCTCGTGGGTTACGTTCCATTATCGAAAACATCATGTTGGATATCATGTATGAACTGCCATCACTAGATGAAGTGACCGAGTGCATTATTACGAAAGATTCCGTCCTGAAAAAGTCAAGTCCAATCCTTTATCGAGAAGATGGTACACAGTTTGATCTCGATCAAGAGAAGAATACGGCTTGAGAATTGGAGGACTAAAGCTGACTCCGACGAAGCGAACCTTCGCTCATCGGTTGTCGGCTTTTTCCACCTTATATGAAATGTACATATTGGATATACATAACTTATGGAGGTGACTTCCGCATGCCAAATGAAAAAAAGCTGAACGTGCCTTTATTGCCTTTACGCGGGATGTTGGTTTATCCGACGATGGTTTTACATATTGACGTCGGGAGGGAACGCTCCGTATTTGCTGTTGAACATGCAATTGCGAACGGCAATTACATCATGCTCGCCTCACAGAAGGACACGAGCGTTGAAAATCCGGAAGCCGAAGATTTATATCAGGTCGGTCTTTTAGCTTATGTGAAGTCATTGACTGAACTGAACAACGGGACATACCGCCTACACATTGAAGGCATTGAGCGGGCGGAGTGGTCAAACTACGAAGAAGCAGATCTCTATCCGGTGGTAGATGTGGAAAGAATTCCTGACGACACGGAAGTGGATGCGGAAATTACCGCCCTCATGCGAATTCTACTTCCTTATTTCGAGAACTACACAAACTATTCAGCGAAGGTTTCTCAAGAGACATTCGATTCCATTGCATCAATCGAAGAGCCTGGAAGGTTTGCGGATATGATTGCTTCCCATCTGCCGTTGAAATTGTCTGCTAAACAGGAAATCCTGGAAATAACCGACGTTAAGAAGAGATTGGAATTTTTGATTAACAAACTCCATGATGAGCAGGCAATCCTCGCATTGGAACGAAAAATCAACGCACGTGTTAAAGAAGCGATGGAACGCACTCAGAAAGAATTTTATTTGCGCGAGCAGATGAAAGCCATCCAAAAAGAGCTAGGCGACAAAGACGGGAAAAGCATCGAAGTCGTCGAGTTGACAAAAGAGATAGAAGAAGCGGGCATGCCAGAAAATGTGAAACAGGCTGCATTGAGGGAGCTGGACCGGTACGAAAAAGTTCATTCCGCATCAGCTGAAAGCGGAGTGATACGGAATTATATCGACTGGCTCATCGCTTTGCCGTGGTCTGCTGCTTCGAAGGATCAATTGGATATTAAACGATCCGAGGAAATTCTGAACCGTGACCATGAAGGCCTCGATTCGGTCAAGGAGCGAATTTTAGAATATCTTGCAGTCCGTCAAATGACGAATTCATTGCGAGGTCCGATCCTTTGCCTCGATGGACCACCAGGAGTCGGGAAAACTTCTTTGGCTCGCTCCATTGCGGAGTCGTTGGGACGTAAATTTGTCCGGATCTCCCTTGGTGGAGTGCGGGATGAATCCGAAATTAGAGGGCATCGCCGTACATATGTCGGTGCAATGCCGGGTCGGATAATTCAAGGCATGAAAAAAGCGGGTAAGATCAATCCCGTATTCTTGCTTGATGAAATCGATAAGATGTCAAATGACTTTAGAGGAGATCCATCATCTGCCATGTTGGAGGTCCTAGACCCTGAACAAAACGCGACGTTCAGCGATCACTATATTGAAGAGCCGTATGATTTATCGAATGTGCTATTTGTCGCGACTTCAAATGATTTAAGTTCCATTCCCGGTCCTTTAAGGGATCGTATGGAGGTCATCTCCATTCCGGGATATACGGAACTTGAAAAACGATCCATTGCGAAAAACCATCTCATTCCGAAACAGCTCAAGGAGCACGGTTTAACAAAGTCGCAAGTCCGTTTCAGTGACGAAGCGATCCGTGACATCGTCCGTTATTACACGCGTGAAGCGGGCGTCCGCGGGTTGGAGAGGGAAATAGCAAGGATCTGCAGGAGAGCGGCTAAGCAAATCGTAACCGGGGAAAAGAAAAGCGTTACGGTCAGCGTGAATACGCTTGAAACGCTTTTAGGCAAGAAAAAGCATATGTATGGACAAGCTGAAACAAAAAACCAGATCGGGGTGGCAACCGGTCTGGCTTATACGACTGTTGGGGGAGATACACTCCAAATCGAGGTTTCATTGTCTCCTGGCAAAGGTAAACTCATACTGACGGGCAAGTTGGGGGATGTCATGAAGGAATCAGCGCAAACCGCGTTATCTTATGTCAGATCCAGGGCTGTGGATTTTCATATCAACCCTAACTTCCATGAATCCAGCGACATCCATATCCACGTTCCTGAAGGTGCCGTCCCGAAAGATGGCCCGTCCGCAGGCGTAACGATCGCAACGGCACTCGTTTCGGCTTTGACGAAACGACCGATTCGCAGAGAGGTCGGAATGACGGGTGAAATTACGCTTCGTGGAAGGGTGCTGCCAATCGGGGGCGTGAAGGAAAAGTCTTTAAGTGCGCATCGAGCGGGCTTGACGACGATTATTTTACCAATTGCCAATGAGCGGGATATTGAAGATATACCAGAAAGTGTGCGTAGAGAGCTGACATTCAAGCTTGTCTCGGATGCTGAAGAAGTATTGGCGTACGCATTAGAGGAGGCTTCAGAATGAAAGTCAATCAAGTTGAAATGATTATGAGTGCGGTTAAACCTGAGCAATATCCGGATGATGGTTTTCCGGAATTTGCACTTGCGGGACGTTCGAATGTAGGCAAATCTTCGTTCATCAATAAAATGATCGGACGAAAGAGTTTGGCCCGTACATCCTCGAAGCCCGGAAAGACCCAGACTCTGAACTTTTACAAAATTGAAGAAAAATTGTTTTTCGTTGATGTTCCCGGTTATGGGTACGCGAAAGTGTCAAAATCCGAACGGGAAGCATGGGGGAAAATGATCGAGAGGTATTTGACAGGTCGGGAACAGCTACGTGCTGTTGTCCTGATTGTGGATCTCCGACATCCTCCAAGTGTTGACGATTGCATTATGTATGACTTTTTAGGTCATTACGATATTCCTACAATTGTTATTGCGACGAAAGCGGATAAAATCCCGAAAGGTAAATGGGAAAAACATAAAAAAATGGTTAGAAACGAATTAAACATGCGAGCGGGAGATCCTTTAGTATTATTCTCTTCTGAAAAAGGGATAGGTATGGATGAGGCTTGGCGTGAAATAGAGAATAGAATGTAATTGCAATCCGGATGAAGAGAATATTCATCCGGATTTTCGATTATGCATACCAGAGATACATTAGAATTAATACAAAAACAGGGAACGAACCGTTGATGGTTCAAGAGTTAGTCACAAAATGGGCCGTTAATAACCGTGTAATATGTTATAATCGTATATGTTAATATAAGAACGGGAGAGGTGTGAACACCTTATGTATACAATCGTGGTCGGTGTCAACCACCGAACAGCTCCAGTAGAAATCAGGGAAAAATTATCTTTTGTAGAGGCTGAGCTGCCAAAGGCGATGCAAGCTCTGCAAAAAGAGAAAAGCATTTTGGAGAACGTAATTATTTCTACGTGCAATCGAACTGAAATATATGCTGTAGCTGATCAGATCCATACTGGCCGGTATTATGTGAAACGATTCTTGGCGAACTGGTTTGATATGGAGCTTGAGGAATTGTCCCCGCATTTGCTTATATATGAAAATGATGCAGCGATTGAACATTTGATGCGTGTATCAGCGGGAATTGATTCGATGGTGCTTGGTGAAACGCAAATTTTAGGACAAGTCCGTACTAGTTTCCTGGAAGGGCAAAAAATCGGGACGACAGGTACAGTCTTTAATGAGTTATTCAAAAAGTCGATTACGCTTGCGAAGCGAGCACATTCAGAAACAGCGATTGCAGACAATGCTGTTTCAGTATCTTACGCTGCAGTTGAGCTTGGAAAAAAGATTTTCGGTTCATTGGATGGGAAGCATATTGCCATTTTGGGAGCAGGGAAGATGGGAGAGTTGGCCATCAAGAACTTGCATGGCAGCGGAGCGGGTAAGGTGACGGTCGTCAATCGTACGCTGTCGAAAGCTGAAGAGATGGCAGAGCAATTCGGAGGCGTCGCTAAACCGATGCAGGAGTTGCAATGCACATTGTTGGAAGCGGATGTCTTAATCAGCTCTACGGGTGCAACCGATTTTGTCATTGACTTCGAACTGATGCAATATGTCGAGAAACTGCGTAAAGGAAAGCCGATTTTTATGGTCGATATAGCTGTACCACGTGATCTGGATCCGAGAATCGGTGATTTGCCGAATGTCTTCCTCTACGATATTGATGATTTGCAAGGAATCGTCGAAGCGAATTTGGCGGAGCGTAAACGTGCCGCTGAAGAGATCGGTTTGATGATTGAAGGGGAAATTGTCGAGTTCAAGGAATGGATTGCGACGCTAGGTGTCGTACCAGTCATTTCTGCATTACGGGAAAAAGCGCTCAATATCCAAGCGGAGACAATGGCGAGCATTGAAAATAAAATGCCGAACTTGACCAACCGTGAAAAGAAATTATTGAATAAGCACACGAAATCAATCATTAACCAAATGCTGAAGGAACCTATCCTGCAAGCTAAAGAGTTGGCATTGGATGATCAGGCGGTAGAAAAGCTGGCTTTATTCAAGCAAATATTCGGATTGGTTGAAGATGACGAGGAAGAAGAAATCGTCCGTGCGGAAACCAAATCCCTTGGTAATGCTATACACAAATTAGCTGAGGCGTAATCCGAGGCTTTAGATCCATGCGAAAGGCAGAGGTTGCATCATGGCCGAAATGACTATGGCGAGATTCCACGAAGTGATCGTCGTCCTGTATGCGGTGAGCCTCGTATTTTACTTCATTGATTATTTGAACAATAATAAAATCGCCCATCGCAGCGCTTTTTGGATTTTGTCAATTGTCTATTTGTTGCAAAGCGGCTTCCTAATTGCGCGGGTGATAGATACACAGCGATTCCCGGTCCTTTCCCTTTACGAAGGGATCTACTTCTATGCTTGGCTGCTCATTTCGTTATCGATGATCCTCCAAGCGTTTTCAAAGGTCGGGTTCGCTGTCTTCTTTTTAAATGTCATCGGTTTCATATTCATGACGATCCATACATTCACTCCGACACAGATTGAGAAATCCCCGGTTGGTGAATCGCTTATTTCGGAATTGCTTTTCATACATATCACATTTGCCATTTTATCGTATGCGGCATTCGCGATGTCATTCGTATTCGCCATCCTTTATTTGCTCGTCTATAAAGTGTTGAAGAAGAAAAAGTGGACAAAGCAGTTCGGACGTCTTCCGTCCCTCCAACAATCTTTGTCAGGGATGAAAGCATCGATCTATACGGGCATTCCAGTGCTTTTCATCAGCCTCGTGCTCGGAATTCAATGGGCGACGGTCGCGTTGGATGAATGGACGATTTCCGACGTGAAGATCATCGGGTCTTTCCTCGTTATTATCCTTTATAGTTTAGTATTGTTTTTGCAAAGAAGAGGTAGACTGACAGCGAACGATTTTGCGTGGGCGAACGTCTTCGCTTTTCTTTTTGTCATCATCAATTTTTTTCTGGGAAGCAGATTATCGCAATTCCATTTTTGGATTTGACGTTTTGAGAGTAATTCAATTGGGAGGAAGATCATATTGAGAAAAATCATCGTAGGCTCAAGAAGGAGCAAGCTTGCTTTAACACAGACGAATTGGTTCATCGACCAGATGAAAGCAGCAGGCGCGCCTTTTGAATTTGAAGTGAAGGAGATTGTCACAAAAGGAGACAGAATCCTTGATGTGATGCTTTCTAAAGTGGGAGGTAAAGGATTATTCGTCAAGGAGATCCAACAAGCCCTTTTCGATAAAGAAATCGACTTTGCTGTCCATAGCATGAAAGATATGCCTGCCGTATTGCCTGAAGGGCTTACGATTGGCTGCATTCCGCCGCGGGTCGATGCCCGTGACGCTTTCATTTCCAAAGGGCATGTGAAATTCATGGATCTTCCGGTCGGCGCAATTGTCGGCACGTCGAGCTTACGCCGTAGTTCCCAGTTGCTTATGCTCCGTCCAGATATTGAAATTAAATGGATCCGCGGAAATATCGATACGCGGCTGAAGAAAATGCAGGATGGTGAATATGATGCCATTCTTCTCGCAGCAGCAGGATTGAAACGGATGGGCTGGAGCGACGATGTCGTTACAGAATATATGTCGATAGAAGACTGCATTCCTGCTATCGGCCAAGGGGCGCTCGCGATTGAATGCCGAAGTGACGATGAGGAACTGCTCGCTGAACTGAAGAAAGTATCCGATGAGAAGACATGGTTGGAAGTAGATACGGAGCGGACATTCCTAGCTGAAATGGACGGCTCTTGCCAAGTGCCGATTGCCGGAATCGCGGAATATGACGGCAAGGAGATCGAATTTACAGGATTCGTAGCTTCTCCGGATGCAAAGCAAGTCTTCAAGAAGACTGTTCGAGGTTCTGATCCGGTTGCTGTCGGCAAATCTGTAGCATCCACTTTGCGTGCTGAAGGGGCTTCAGAAGTGATCGAGAAAGTGAAGGCGGAAATGGATGCCTGAATTGGGTCCGTTGAAAGGGGAAACTGTCATTTTCACAGGGACGCCGAAATCGCTTGAAGTTTTCGATCTCGTCACGCAATACGGTGGTACCCCTTACTCCATGCCGCTTATTCAAGTGAATGAAATTGTGGATCCGACAGATGAAAAAGAATTGAAACGATGTACAGATTTTGATTGGTTGATTTTTACAAGCCAAAGCGCTGTGAAAGCATTCCAGTCCAAAATGGACCGTTTTAACATGACATCGGGACAAATTCCATCCAAAATAGCTGCAGTCGGTACACAGACCGCCGCAGCGTTGGAGAAAATCGGTTTCGCAGTCGAATTCATACCATCCATTTTCAGCGCAGATGTTTTTGTAAAACAATTCAAGCCGACGGAAGACCGTAGACTTCGTGTCCTGTTTATAAAAGGGAACCTTGCCGGCAGTATTATCCGTGAGGAGTTGCCCTTTCAAGTGGAGGAATGGACAGTCTATGAAACAGGTGCAAAAACGGATTCAGTACACTCGATTATTGAGAAGCTGAAAACCGTGAAAAACTGCGCCGTCTTATTCGCCAGCCCTTCAGCTGTCCGCGTCTTCGAGGAAGGCGTAGTTCCGGTTGTTGGGTGGAAGGGTTTTACAATCGGCGCAATCGGACATGTCACTGAAAGGGCGTTGCTTCAGGCAGGCGCCGAAGTGGATGTGAAGCCTGAAGTTTATACTCTTAAGGAACTCGTCATTGCTTTGGCGAGACGAAAGGAAGATATCCAATGACTCAACTACAATTCAGACGTAATCGTCGTCTGCGCAACTCAGCAACAATGCGCTCGATGGTAAGGGAAACAATTTTGCGTAAAGAGGATTTTATTTATCCGATGTTCATTATTGAAGGCGAAAATGTGAAAAATGAAATCAGCTCGATGCCGGGCATTTACCAATTGTCACTTGATCGTCTACTGGAGGAAGTGGAGGAAGTCGTTTCATTAGGCATCCCTTCCGTTATCCTGTTCGGTATCCCATCAGAGAAAGATGCGACTGGAACCGGGGCTTTTGATGATGAAGGTATTGTCCAACGCGCGACGCGTCTCATTAAGGAGAAGCATCCGGAGCTCGTCGTCATTGCTGACACTTGCCTATGTGAGTATACGGACCATGGTCATTGCGGTGTTGTTCATGGATCCGATGTATTGAATGATCCATCACTCGAACTGTTGGCAAAAACCGCAGTTAGCCAAGCAAAAGCGGGTGCTGATATCATTGCACCATCCAATATGATGGACGGCTTCGTCGTTGCTATCAGGCAGGCGCTTGATGAAAAGGGTTTTGAAAATGTTCCGATCATGTCCTACGCGGTGAAATATGCTTCCGCCTACTACGGTCCCTTCCGCGACGCTGCTGAATCGGCTCCGCAGTTTGGAGATCGGAAGACGTATCAGATGGACCCTGCCAATCGGATGGAAGCGCTTCGCGAAGCGGAGTCCGATGTCATGGAAGGCGCAGATTTCCTGATCGTCAAGCCGGCATTGTCCTATTTGGATATTATGCGTGATGTGAAAAACAACGTCCTTCTACCTGTCGTCGCCTATAATGTGAGCGGTGAATATTCGATGGTGAAGGCAGCTGCACAAAACGGCTGGATTAATGAAAAAGAAATCGTGTTGGAAACGTTGACAAGTATGAAACGCGCTGGTGCGGATCTTATTATGACATACCATGCAAAAGACGCAGCGCGTTGGCTGGAGGGAAAATAATTGAATAAAAGTTACGAAAAATCCAAGCAAGCGTTTACGGAAGCAGTGAAGTTAATGCCAGGCGGCGTAAACTCTCCTGTCCGCGCTTTCAAATCGGTCAATATGGATCCGATTTTCATCGAAAGTGGAAAAGGTCCAATCGTTAAAGACATCGATGGCAATGAATACATCGACTATGTCCTTTCATGGGGACCCCTGATTTTAGGCCATGCAGATCCTGATGTCGTAGAAGGCATTAAGAAAGTTGCCGAAACAGGTACAAGCTTCGGAGCACCGACTTTGCTGGAAAATGAACTTGCGAAAATCGTTATTGATCGAGTGCCTTCCATCGAGGTTGTCCGGATGGTTTCATCTGGGACTGAAGCGACAATGAGCGCTTTGCGTTTGGCTCGCGGATATACAGGCCGGAACAAGATTTTGAAATTCGAAGGCTGCTACCATGGCCATGGCGATTCACTTCTTATTAAAGCTGGTTCTGGCGTCGCTACGCTAGGCTTGCCTGATAGCCCTGGTGTTCCCGAAGGAATCGCGAAGAACACGATAACAGTGGCATACAATGATATGGATGGCGTCCGCGCTGCATTCGAGCAGTTCGGCGACGATTTGGCGGGTGTCATCGTAGAACCGGTTGCCGGCAACATGGGAGTAGTCCCGCCGGAGCCAGGTTTCCTTGAGGGATTGCGTGAAATGACCGAGAAAAACGGCACATTGCTCATTTTTGATGAAGTGATGACTGGATTCCGTGTCGATTACAACTGTGCGCAGGGCTATTTTGGAATCACTCCGGACCTCACTTGCCTCGGCAAAGTGATTGGCGGAGGGGTCCCTGTCGGAGCGTACGGCGGAAAACGTGAAATCATGGAAAATGTAGCGCCGGCCGGAACCGTTTACCAGGCGGGTACATTATCCGGAAATCCGCTCGCGATGACAGCAGGGATTGAAACTTTGAAAAAGTTGACTCCAGCTTCTTATGATCATTTCCAGAAGCTCGGTGACCTGCTTGAGGCTGGTTTCCGTGAAGCGGCGACGAAATACAATATCCCGCATACTGTGAACCGTGCCGGCTCCATGATTGGTTTCTTCTTCACAAATGAAAAAGTGTATAATTACGACCAAGCGAAGACGTCCGACTTGGAACTGTTTGCAGAGTACTTCCGCTTGATGGCAGAAGAAGGCATCTTCCTGCCACCATCCCAATTCGAAGGCATGTTCCTTTCCTCTTCCCATACGGAAGAGCATATCGAACAGACGGTACAAGCATTCCACCGTGTCTTCGAAAAATTGGCACGTTAATTTTGGACCACCCATTGTCATTCAATCGACAATGGGTGGTTTTTCTTCTACCTGCTTCACTTCCTGCATATAATGGCAAGTGAATGAAACAGGGGAGGGAAAATGGAATGAAAAAGTTACAGTGGAATATGAAAGAGGTCTTTTATTTCCCGGAGAATGTTGGGGTCCCAAAGGAAGCACGTCTAGTCAAAGTGAAAGCGGGATTCACCGAAAAACGGTCTGAAGATGCGGTCCGGCTTTCAGGAATTTATCATATCGCCGCCAAAGTCGACTTTACAGAGGGGCAACGAAGTGAGTCAATCCCCGCAGATGCAGTCTTTGTCGACGATGTGGAAATGGAAGGGGAAACGGGTTATTTCGAATACGCAGTGCCGTTATATATCGATCTGCCTCCTGAAGTAGAGAATCCATTGCATATCGAAGCGAAAGACATTAAATCCACCTTTGACGGACAAGGATCCTTCACGGTCTCTTGGAATGTGAATTGCATGCATGGGCAGGCATCTGCCGATGAAAATGCCAGTAATGTAAGTGCCAGTAATGAAACTGCAGAGAATGCGACTACAAGTAAAGAAACCTCCAGTAATGAGCCGGAAAGCAAAGAGACAGCTACTCTCGTAGCAAATAAGGAATCGGAAATCGCTAATAAGAAAGTAGAGACAGTAGCAGTTCAAGCTGAGCCAAAAGAAGATGCGCTCGCGGGAAAGCAAGAGCAAGCACAAATGGAGCAAGTCACCGAACCCCGACAGTCTTCCATTGCACAAAAACGAACAGCTGCTTTGCCTGTCCAAGAGCCGCAAGCAACTGCAATGAATGACAGCAGCACATTGATTGGCCAGGATGATATACTGTCATACATTGCATCGTTGCCGGATGAGTGGACGACGACGCGGTTCCGTTCAAATGATATCTTTGTAAAGGAGGAAAGCTAAACCTCCGAGAGCGCATAATAGGAGGAAGTCACCGGTCGTAGGGACGATCAAAAGTCTGATCAGCTGGAAAGCGGCAATAGGGATGATGATGCCTTTGCAATAAAACCTTGTCTTCCGTAACCAAGGGGGCAATAAATAAGGATTATATCCCTTTCTCATCAATACCATCCTTTCATAATATACTTGACGAAATCTCCTCTAATCGAATATAATATTCATAACTGTATAATGATGCATTGATCGGGAAAGTAAGCAGTTTTCATTTATCCAAGAGAGGGCGCCGTCGGTGGGAGGGCCTATAAATGAATTTGCGGAAAGTCACCCGGGAGCAGTTTCCGTGAATTCGAGTAGCGGAAGCCGGTTTGAAACCGTTATTTATTATTGAGGCGCAAATGTTTCTCGTTTGCGTGAATAAAGGTGGTACCACGGATAACTCCTTCGTCCTTTTTGACGAACGGAGTTTTTTTGTATTCACTTTTATTCACAGCTGTATGTGCAAGTAAAGAGGAGGAGTTCATATGTCAACAGAAAACTTGTCAATGCCAACAAAATATGAGCCACAGTCAACTGAAGCGGGCCGTTACGAATGGTGGCTGAAAGGGAAATACTTCGAAGCGCAGCCAGAGAGCGGTAAAGAGCCGTATACTATCGTCATTCCGCCGCCAAACGTCACAGGGAAGCTTCATTTAGGGCATGCTTGGGATACGACATTGCAAGACATTCTTATTCGAATGAAACGGATGCAAGGCTACGACGCCTTATGGCTCCCAGGAATGGACCATGCGGGTATTGCAACACAGGCAAGGGTTGAGGAAAAGCTTCGTGAAGAAGGGAAATCCCGCTACGATCTTGGCCGTGAAAAATTCCTGGAAGAGACGTGGAAGTGGAAAGATGAATACGCTGGCCATATCCGGGAGCAATGGGCGAAACTAGGTCTTGCTCTTGATTACTCAAGAGAGCGTTTCACGTTGGATGAAGGGTTGTCAAAAGCGGTCCGCGAAGTGTTCGTCAAGATGTATGAAAAAGGCTATATTTACCGCGGAGAATATATTATTAACTGGGATCCGGCTACGAAAACGGCGTTATCGGATATCGAAGTTATCCATAAGGATGTTCAGGGTGCATTCTATCATATGCGCTATCCACTAGCAGACGGAACGGGCAGCATTGAAATTGCAACGACACGTCCTGAAACGATGCTCGGAGATACCGCGGTTGCCGTTCACCCGGAAGACGAACGTTATAAGCATTTAATCGGTAAAATGGTTAAGTTGCCGATTGTTGGACGTGAAATTCCGATTGTTGCAGACGATTATGTTGATATGGAATTCGGAAGCGGTGCAGTGAAAATCACGCCAGCACATGACCCGAATGACTTTGAAATCGGTAATCGTCACGACTTGCCTCGTGTACTTGTCATGAATGAAGACGGCAGCATGAACCAACTAGCAGGCAAATACGAAGGGATGGACCGCTTCGAATGCCGGAAAGCGATCGTCAAAGACTTGCAGGAGCTAGGTGTTTTATTCAAAATCGAGGACCACTTGCACTCTGTCGGCCATTCGGAACGGAGTGGAGCCGTTGTTGAGCCGTACTTGTCAACACAATGGTTCGTTAAAATGGCGCCGCTAGCAGAAGAGGCGATCAAACTTCAGCAAACGGAAGGCAAAGTGAACTTTGTACCAGAACGCTTTGAAAAGACGTATTTGAACTGGATGGAAAATATCCATGACTGGTGCATTTCTCGTCAGCTTTGGTGGGGACACCGCATTCCTGCCTGGTACCATAAAGAAACCGGCGAAATCTACGTAGGACACGAAGCACCTCAAGATATCGAAAATTGGAATCAAGAGGAAGATGTACTTGATACATGGTTCTCCTCTGCATTATGGCCGTTTTCGACGATGGGTTGGCCGGATGTTGATAATGAAGAGTTCAAGCGCTATTACCCGACGGATGCACTCGTAACTGGTTACGATATCATATTCTTCTGGGTATCCCGGATGATTTTCCAAGGACTCGAATTCACTGATCAGCGTCCGTTCAAAGATGTGCTCATCCATGGTCTTGTCCGTGCAGAAGATGGACGGAAGATGTCGAAATCACTTGGTAACGGAATAGACCCGATGGAAGTTATCGATAAATACGGTGCAGACGCATTGCGCTACTTCCTAGCAACTGGTTCTTCACCAGGTCAGGACCTTCGTTATTCTACGGAAAAAGTCGAAGCGATTTGGAACTTTGCGAACAAAATTTGGAACGCCTCCCGATTCGCTTTGATGAATATGAATGGAATGACATACGATGAAATCGATCTTACAGGTGAAAAGTCTGTAGCAGATGCATGGATCCTCACACGATTGAATGAAACGATCGAACAAGTGACGAAGCTTGCCGAGAAATATGAATTCGGTGAAGTTGGCCGTGCGCTATACAATTTCATTTGGGATGACTTCTGTGACTGGTATATCGAAATGGCGAAATTGCCGTTGTACGGAGAAGATGAAGCGGCGAAGAAAACGACACGTTCAGTACTCGCTTACGTACTCGACAATACGATGCGTCTCTTGCACCCGTTAATGCCTTTCATTACGGAGGAAATTTGGCAGAACCTTCCGCATGAAGGGGAGTCAATCACAGTGGCGGCATGGCCAGTAGCTGATGCGTCGTTGACGGATACGGCAAAAGCATCTGATATGAAGCTGCTCGTTGACCTCATCCATGCGGTACGTAACATCCGTGCAGAAGTGAATACGCCGATGAGCAAAAAAGTTCCGCTTTACATTGCAGCGAAAGATGAAGCGACTGTTGCCGTGTTGGAATCGAACCGCAACTATATCGAACGTTTCTGTAACCCTGAAACACTCGAAATCGGAGTCGGCATATCGGCACCGGGCAAATCGATGTCAGCTGTCATTACAGGAGCAGAACTATTCCTTCCGCTTGAAGGATTGCTCAATCTTGACGAAGAGATCGAGCGGTTGAAAAAGGAATTGGCGAAATGGGAAGGCGAAGTGAAACGCGTCCAAGGTAAGCTATCGAACGAGCGATTCGTTTCGAAAGCGCCAGAAGCTGTTGTAGAAGAAGAGCGCGCGAAAGAGAAGGATTACTTGGAGAAAAAAGCGGCAGTCGAACGCCGGATTGAGGAATTGAAAGAGATTTAATGCAAACGTGAAAAAGAGTTGGTCCTCCGAAATTGGAGTCGACCAACTCTTTTTTTTATTATTGATGGCAACGCTCATAAATTAGTGCAAGTGATCATAAATTCGCGCAAGTGATCATAAAGCTGTGCAAGTGATCATAAATCCGTGCAAGTGATCATAAACTCGAGTGAGTGATCATAAATTCGTACAAGTGATCATAAACTCGCACAAGTGATTATAAACCCTTCACTTTCTTCTTTACATACTCCATCAATCTCTCAGCAACCGAAAAATCATGCGTCGCATAAAGTGATCTGGCGCCGACCGGGTCTTCGATTTCATTTAAAATCCACCCGCCATCCGGTAATAATAGAAAATCAATGCCGACATAGTCGCTTTTTAAAGCTTTTGCGATTCTCCGTACCTCATTTTCCTGCCATGAGGAAAGTGTATACTTCTCCACTGAGCCGCCGAGCGTATAATTCGATTTGAAGGAGTCGCTTCCCGTCCGTTTAACAGCACCCAACACTTCTTCGCCGAGCATGAACACCCGGACATCCGTTGCTCCCGATTCGATATATGGTTGTGCAATTGTCCGCCTTCCGGAAAACCGGGATAAAAACTCCTCAACATCATCCTTAGTATGACAAAGAAACACTTCGTCGCCGCCATGACCATCAATAGTTTTCAAAACAGCGGGCAGGGGAGGAAGATCTGCTAACGATCGAAAATTTTTCGTAGGAATGGCAGAAACTCCTAACAGAGTCGCAACCTCGAATGTCCGTAACTTATCATTTGCGATTTTGTTCACTTCAGATCGGTTAATTAATCGGAAACCTGCTTTTTCCCATTTTGAACTTAGCTCTGCATTCCGATCGCGGAATAAAATGAAATCTGCGTCATCCGGTTCTTCCTCATCAACTAGCAACGACAATGCAATATCTAGCCTTAAAGCATGCTTCATCAAATCATCAATGAATCCGCGATTGCGCTCGGCTTCCGCTGATGAATAATATATGTATCCTTTCATGCTAACTTACCTAAAATGTATTCAATCATCCTGTCTGCGACATTGATACCCGTCACATTGTAAATATTGCGGATATGCGCTGCGGCATTCACTTCACAGACGAGCGGCGCTTCATTTTCTCCAAACAACAGATCGACACCCGCAAATTCGGCGCCGACCGCTTCGGCCGCACGGATTGCCAGTTCCTTCTGCTCGGGAGTCAGTTCGATAACGCTTGCCACCCCGCCATTCGTAATGTTCGCCCGGAAATCCGTTTCGGAAGAGCGGTACATTGCTGCGACAACTTTACCGCCGACGATATTGACACGGATATCCCGGCCTCTACTCGTTGCAATGAACTGTTGAAACACATAATCGACGCCACGTAGTTCATCGACCTTCGCAAAGAACTCCTCTTCCGTTTCAATTAAATACACTTTCATCCCGAAGGAACCGTGGCCTTCTTTAATAATCATAGGCAAGCCCAGTTTCTCAAGGACCTTTTCATAATAACCCGATCCTTCAATCGTGAAATTAGGATAAACTTTCGGTGCAATGATCGTTTCCGGCATCGCAATCTTATTCTTTGCCAGCTGTATGTATTGCTTCGCTTTGTTATCACATATCTCGATCACTTCGGGGTCATTGAAAACAGGGATACCTACATTTTTTAAAAATGTTGCCAGAAGGATATCCTTGTCCAGAAAGACGACAAAATCAGGGCAATCCTCCAGCTTTTCATTCAAGGCCATTTGCACTTCATAGTTTTTCTTCAACGTTGCCCTGACGCCCGCACGTTCAGCAGCCTCCTTCAATAACTCCGCCTGATCTCGGAATTTATCGCTCGTCAAACTGCCATTATAGATGACCCAACATTTTTTCATATCGTTCCCTCCGGCCGTGATATACTTACCCTATGCTGATTTTACCATAAGGGGCGAGTGTATTGATTCCAAAATTTGATGAATATAAAGAGCGATTTGAAGTGCTTAGTGATGATGTAATAAAGCCGGGACTCGATAGTATACGAACCGCGCTTGTGAAAGTCGGGAATCCTGAAAAAGGACTCCGCGTCATCCATGTGGCGGGGACGAACGGGAAAGGTTCCACCATCGCTTTCATGGAATCCATTTTGCAAGAGCACGGGTTTTCGACAGGCGTATTTTCATCTCCAGCGTTAGTCGATGTACATGACCAAATACGCATCAACGGTAAGCCAATCAGTCCGGAAGAAATGGACAAGACCTTCATGGTAATTAAAGAAGCGGGCCTTAGCGGCACGTTGACGGATTTTGAATTGTTGACAGTTGCGGCCTTCGTTACATTTGAAAGGCTAGCTCCGGATTATATCCTTCTGGAATGCGGCATGGGGGGCAGTTTGGATAGTACGAATGTCGTTACGCCGCTCGTCTCTGTCATCACATCGATCGCGTTGGATCATGTCGGTTTTCTTGGAGGGACGGTTGGGGAGATTGCAGGGCATAAGGCGGGGATCATTAAAGAAGAAACTCCTGTAGTCGTCGGGACGCTGCCAAACGAGGCGATGGAAGTGATTCGGGCGAAGGCGCATGAGATGAAAAGCGAATTGCTTACATATGGAAATGACTTTTCAATCATACATGATGAGTTCGTTGGAGAATTAATCCGGGTGCCAATCCCAAAACGTAAGGTGAGAGGTCCTCATCAAGCAGTCAATGCGGCAATTGCAATCGAGGCGATGCTGCAAGCGGGAGTAGTAGTAGATGTGGAGTCCATTACTAGAGGGGTGGCGGAAGCTTCTTTGCCTTATCGATTCCAGGAAATCTCTGAAGGCGTCTTTATCGACGGGGCGCATAACCCAGCTGCTGCCAAAATGCTTACCGAGACAATCAAATCTGAATTCCCTGGTGAAAAAGTCGATTTTGTCATCGGGATGCTGAAAACAAAAGACATAAAAAAAACGCTGGATGAGTTAATTCCAGTAGCTGCTTCCTTTACATTCGTCACCTTTCCACACCCACAAGCTGCTACTGCGGAGGAATTATTAGCTAGTTGTCAGTATAATAAAAAAAAGGTGACAAAACTCGTAAGTGATACTATAATACTAAGAAAGGAAGACGATAGGAAGAAAATAGTCGCAGGGTCACTTTATCTGATTAGTAGTCTTTTGAACTAACCTCGACTACCAATACCTGATCGCTTTCAATAAAGACTACACCATATCATTTCGTAGATTGTATATATATTCTTTAAGGGGTGCATGAGGGGTGTCTGAAAAAAAGTGGTCTACAATGGGCCTTTTCATTATTTGGTTTCTCATCGTTCCGACCGGAATTATTTATCTCTTACAAACTCAGATGCCCGAAAGCATCAATCCTGTCTACTTGATGTTTTTTATTATTTTTGGTGTGCTGACAGTTCTATTTCCAATTAAGCGGAATGGAAAACCGGTCTCTATAGTCATGTGGGTCACTTTGCCGGCCTTCCTCATGTATGGCATTGCAATTGAAATGATTGTCATGCAACTATCGATTCTAGCAGCCTTTTTTGTGATGAAAAGAAACGAAAAAAACCTTCATCGACTTTTTCTAAACTCCATTCTGATGTTCTTGTTATCAATGGCCGCGGCAGGCGCATTCTTCGTAGTTGGCGGAAAAATTGGATCGGCGGATTTTTGGACTCTTTTCATTGGAGTGGCCGTATACCGGCTTGTCCATACATCAACGAATATAGGTTTAATGAATACATATTTTGAATTAAGAAAAGCGAAAAGTCCATTTACAACAAAGGATGTTGTCTTTGAATATTCGACTCTCATTCTCATTTTGCCATTAGCTTTGACATTCTATTTAATGTTGAAAATGGTTGGCATAGGTTCTTTTTTACTAATTGGATTTCCTTTTTTCATGACAATATCGATAATCCGCCTATACGGTCGTTCTGAAAAAATCAATGAATATATTAAAAGAGCAGGAAGAATCGGAAGTGAACTTTCCGTCATGACGGATGAAGAGTCTGTCACGACACAGTTCATTATCAAAACGAGCGAATTATTCAAAGCCGATTACGTATTTCTATTTACGAATCATGATCAATGGCTGGAGCTAGAAAAACGGTATGAGAGACGGCGTTTTATCAACCTGCCGTTCCAAACTGTCCAGATCGGAGAAGGGATAGCAGGGAAGGTATTGGAGATGAAGGAACCTGTCATCTATTCGAAAAGAAAAGACTGGGAGCAGTATGCTACAGTTTCAACACTTGAGGAATTGGAAAGTGTTCTTTGCATCCCGCTCACACATAACAATAAAACGAACGGCATCCTTCTATTAGGGTCCAACCGGAGAGCCGCTTTCGGTGATCACCAGCTGAAAATATTGGACTTGCTAGGTTCGTATTACATTGTGTCGTTAGAGAAGGCTAGATATGTGCAAGAAGCACTGCAACGGAGTGAAAGATGCGCGCTGACAAATCTGTATAATTATCGGTATTTGGAGGAAAAACTTCACGAAGAAATGGACCGGATGAACATGGGGGATATTGATGACTTATCTGTCGTCATGCTCGATATCGACCACTTCAAAAAAGTGAATGATACATTTGGACATCAAAGCGGGAACGACATTTTATATGGTCTTGCAAGAATTTTGGAGAAAGCATTGCCGGACAATGGAACGATCGGCCGATATGGAGGCGAAGAATTCGTCTATTTATTGCCTGGCTATTCCAAGGAAGAAGCCGTCGGTTTTGCGGAGCAGCTTCGATTGCTCATTAGACAGCATATATTTACGATTATTCCGGATTTGGGCGAGGACAAGTACCCGGTGAAAGTATCCATTACTTCCAGTGTCGGTGTCGCAAGTGCGCCAACCGATACGGATGAAGCGATGAATTTATTGCGCAACGCCGATCGCGCTCTATATATTGGGGCCAAGCAGGCCGGAAGAGACCGGGTGGCCGAATACGTTAGATAACGAAGGGGGGAGGGATAGGAAATGATAGTGACAGCCAAACAAAAAAGAACGATATATATCCTGTGGCTTCTCGTCGTTCCTTTCATGTTTTACATAGCCCTCAACTTTTTCCCGGCTGCACCTTACGATTATTTGAACTTGGCTATCTATATGGCAATCCTCCTAGTTGCATTAATAACTACGATATCGTTCGATAGGGTGAGCATCACTCTGGAGAGATGGGTCATTTTCTCACTATTTTTCCAATACGGCATTGTAGCTGAAATGATTTTCATGCAAATTGCGAGTTTGTTACTTCTTTTTATTCAAAAGTCTTCGACGCCGAACGCTTTCCGATTTGCTGTCAATTCAATCGAATCTACTATTGTTTCTGTAATAAGCGCGGCAATCTTTTATGCACTCGGCGGTTCGCTAGGGCAAATGTCTGTAAGTTCATTTTTGATTGCGGGATTCATTTTTGCATCCGTCTATTCATTGCTTAATAGCGCCATCATCTATTCGCTTTTCAAATGGGTAAAGACAAGCACATCCGGTATGAAAAAAGCCATTTGGTGGGATTATGTTTCTACGATTCTCCTTTTGCCATTTGCGATTACATTCTGCCTTCTTATAAAGGAATATGGAATTGGAGCATTTTTGCTAATAGGTGTTCCATTTCTTATTGTTTTAATCGTGGCGAGTAATTACATGGAATCGAATAACTTGAATGATGTACTGTCATCTTCGACGGTCATCGGCCATCAGCTAGCGGATAGCTTACGCGTGGAAGATGTTCTTCTCACATTCATCGATAAGATCAAAGGCGTAATTACCTATGATAACGCTTATATCGTCGATTTCAGGACGGGGGGAAATCTCGTCATGCTTGCCCATAAAGAAGGGGAATTCCGAAGCGGCATGGCGAACAAACTTTCACTTCCCCAGAAGAGATCGGCTGGTGACGGGTTGGATGTGGAAGCAACGAAGTTATTTTTAAATAAAAAAAGCATTTCCTCCCTCAAGGGATATACGTTCGACCCTTCTGTGGAAAGCGTCATGACAGCCCCGATAAAGAGAAATCAAAAGACGGAAGGATTCCTTATTCTCACATCGAATCAGCGATATGCGTTTGAAGAAGTCCATGTGAAGATTGTGGATCTTTTGACGGGGTACCTTGCAATTGCAGTCGAAAAGGCGAGGTATTATGAGCGAACAGTGGAGAAGAGTGTGAGATGCGGATTGACAGGTCTTTATAATTACCGTTATTTAGAATCAAAACTCGATGAAGAGATGGTCCGTTTTCATACCGGTGAAATAATGACACTTTCTACGATTATACTCGATATCGATCGCTTCAAATCCATCAACGACACATACGGACACCAAAGCGGGAATGATCTGCTCTGCGCATTCGCCGCTTTATTAAGGAAATACCAAACGTCTGATATGACATTAGCTAGGTATGGCGGCGAAGAGTTCGTAATGATACTGCCGAATTACGAGAAAGAGGATGCAATCAAGCTTGCTGAAACAATCCGAAAGGAAATGGAAGAATCCAGTTTCCAAATCATCCCGGATCTTTTGGAAGACCGAGAGCCGACAATCGTTAATATGACAGTGAGCATCGGCGTTGCAACGATGCCGATGGATGCAAAGGATGGGAAAGTATTGCTCCGGAATGCCGACCGTGCACTTTACATAGGCGGCAAGCAGGCAGGACGGAACCGGGTAGGAATTTATGAAGAAGAGAAAGAAAATGTTGTAAGATGATGACCGGCGGATGCCGGTCTTTTTCTATGATTATTATACTATTGGAATAGACTGGTTGATTAGTTTGGACGGATTTTGTATGCTGTTAGTAATAGTAAGATTATAAGGGAGGCGATGTCTCTGATGAGAAGCGATAAGATCAATGAAAAAGGGATGACCCTAGTCGAAATCCTAGCCGCGCTTGTCATTTTAGGCATCGTCTTTATTGGATTTATGACGATTTTTCCACTTATGACTATTTTTAATGAGAAGACTGAGAGTAAGCTAGAAACGATGAATTTAGCTAGAAATAAATTAAACGAGATTAGGTATTCTGGTATCCCTACAATATGTGATATAAATAGCGAAAAGTGTCTTATAGCAGAAGAAGAAAAAGGGTATGGAGTAATATTAGAATATACAATGGAACCTGATTTAAAAGGTAATGGTGCAGGACAAGTCACTCTGTATCAAGTTTATATCAAATATTTTGAGCCTGGCCAAAAAGATAAGCCTATTAGTGAAACGTTTGGCTATGTGCGCAACTGATAGTGGACCGGATAGGGAGGGCAGTGTACGTGATTAAAAGACAAAAAGGAATGACGTTAGTTGAAGTTTTAGTCACTCTTGTTCTCGTTTCGCTTGTTATTACCCTCATTTGGACAACGGTTTTCTTTAGCATCAAATACAATAATGTTGAGACAAAGAAATTGAGTTGGCAGCGGGAAGCCAATCGCATTATTACAGAAATTCAAAAATACCATCGCCAATGTGACGCTTATGAGTTAATGGTAAGTCGTCAAAAGATTCAAATTAATAACTGCATAGTAAATGGAGTTGACAAAGGCGGCGAGCAAATTGCAAATGATTTTTATTATGCAATGTACGTTGATACAGATTTAGCAATTGAAGAAATTAAGATATACCCAATTATTTCTAAAGGGATTAACGCATCATATTCTATAAAATTAACTGTACGTGATCCTGCTAAGAAAAACCCAAACGTAACAATTGATTCTAAAATTACACGTTACCAGCCTGATTAAGAATCGGAGTGGATTGCTATGAGAAAAACAGTTGAAAGTGAAAAAGGATATGCTTTACTAGTTGTCTTGTTTTTAATTGTTTTTATCTTCACTGTTTCAGCTGTATTTTTTAGAGGAAGTTTGAGTAATGCAAAGCAAGAGCAGAAAGTCGATCAGAATCATTTAGCGGTTGTTGCTGCGGAGATGGGTGTGGATTACTACGTTGGAAAAGTAAATAATGAGGAACGTAAAATTCAGAAAGAAGTACTCAATGGAATTCAGGCTGATTTAACTAAGTTAAATGATTGTGGCGGTCGGCCCAATACAACAAAACCAGGATGCAACATTAAATCGATTGAAACTATCTTGATAGAAGCTGAAGATGATTATCTCAATAAAGTCAGTGCTTTAGTCAATAGTATAAAAATATCTGAACCGACAAATATTAAATTGTCTAAAGTTGGGAGCTCCCCATATTCTTTTCAAATAGATAAAAATGAAGTTAGCGGGCAGGAAAATGGCGGTAAGGTAATTATCAAACTAGGAATAATCGGCAACTCGAAAGCCGAAAAACCAAAACTGTTAAAAACGGTTTTGTCTTACGAAGTGCCAAAATTCGTTATACGTAAAACTGGCAATAATAATCAGCCAAACGCGAAGCCTGTTGACATTTATAAGTTTTTTAAAGATAGAAGTGACTTTATAAAAAATGTTGGCTGTAGTGAAAAAAATGGACATTGCTCATCAGGAAAGTTTTATTCAGATGGCAATATAAGTGCTAATAATCCAAACAACCAAGGTGGCTTAATATGGGTTCATAATGGATATTTGGATGCAAACAATATGAATCAGTTTAATTTTACTTTGATTGTTAACTCGTTAAATGGGAAAAATATGAATCAAATGAAAGGTAAACTTATTCTTTTAGGCGATGAAGATAATAAAGGAAAAATTACGGATAAAATCTCAGTTGGATTTCAAAGTAGTGGAAAAATTTGTGTGAACGTTGACGGTTTTTCAAAAGGCGATATTGAAAAAATATCATTTGATAAACCCGCTCAAATTTACTTTTATTCTTCTTCGAAAAATCCAGTGTGGCCAAGTAATGCGAATAACAGTCCTAAAAGATCTGGATCTTTAGTGGATTTTGTTAACGAATGTATGGGACAACCTTTAATTGAAAGTGGATCATCCGACGTTGTTCGATATGAAGTATTTGAGTCTGCAATCGATTTGTTAGTGGATGTTAACTATTAAAATGAATCCACGGAGGTATTGGTTTCGTGAGAAAAAGTAATATTATTTTAATTATTTTTACCATTGTGCTATCTAGTGCTTTTGCGAAAAACACCTTTGCAGGTGAGGGATTATTCAACAATAAGAGATTCACCGACCATACTTACGTTGGACCTTTCAACATTTCCAACAATAAAGCAAAACAGGCAAAATCAAAATTAGCTTCAGATTTATCCGAGCTTCAGACCAACCTTGAAGTGAACCTAATCTACCAAGACATTCAATTCTCTCTTACACCAGAAACAATTAAATTCGATATTGACATGACACTGGCTAATGCTAATTCCGGAGAAGACAACCCAATTATCGCCAATGTTTCACGAGAAGGATTGGCAACTATACTAAATCAAGAACTGTCATGGATTCAATTCCCAGAGGATGCCGTCGATTCGGTTGCTGCAGGTATTGAAAAAGAACTGCAATCAGGTATCATGCCTAGAAATGTCCATATTACAGACTATCTTGGAACGAATGTGATTCCTGATGAGGTAGTAGGGTCCTCCGAATATAGCATTGACGGGATTTCGCCTGCGTTATCTAAGGCGATTCATGCACTGAACCAAACAGTCATAGGGCCGTTTGAAACATTTTCCCTGATGGAATTGCTGACAGGCCCTGAAGTCGGACCTCTAAGTGATGAAGAAATGACATTACTATCTTCAATATTATACAGCGCAATTTTACAAACAAATTTCCATATTGATGAACGAAATATTAGCTCGGTCGTATCTCCAAATATTCAACCAGGATTCGAAGCAGCTATGAATCAGACGCTTGGCCTGGACTTTAAGTTCACCAATCCGAACAAAACAGTATTCACCATTCGTGCAGCTTGGTCATCGGGGGCAATCAGTCTAGTGATTGAAGGCAAACCTTTCTATTACACTTACGAACCTGCTATAACAAATATAGAAACGTATGAACCGAGAATTATCCGGCAATATAGTGCGTTCGTACATGAAGGGCAAGTTTTCGTTTCTCAGGAAGGCAAGCATGGAGTAGAAGCGATCGTCAAACGGACGTTGTCTGTCGATGGACAAGTCGTGGAAACGGAGAATGTTTCCGAGGACTTTTATGCACCTGTTCATAGGATCGAAATCCATCCATTATCAAAAAGTGATTCAGTTCCAAACAACAGCACTACCGAAGAAAGTGACACAACACAAAACTTTGGGACACATACAGAAACTGAAATTGAAACACCCGGCCCTGAAGGTGTTGAATCTGACAACTCTGGGAGCAACGAAGTATCCGACAAAAATGGAGAATTGGAAGAGGAAGTCATCTACGATAAAAGCGGCCTTCCGATAGGGAAATGATTGACGTCAAGAAGTGAAAGAGGGATGTATATGGCGACAGCACGTAAACGATTGGGCGATTTGCTCGTTGAATCTGGACTCATTACTGATGCGCAGCTACAAACCGCGTTGGAAGAAAAGCCGCGAGATCAAAAACTTGGAGATGCGCTACTTCAGAGAGGATATATTACGGAACAGCAATTGATTGAGGTGCTCGAATTCCAATTAGGGATTCCACACGTCAACCTTTTCAGATATCCGTTCGATCCGAAACTTTTCAATGTCGTTCCGAAAGAATTTGCGAAGCGGAATCTACTTGTTCCTTTGAAAGCGGAAGGGGACAGACTGTTTGTTGCGATGTCGGACCCGATGGATTATTTGGCTGTCGACGACTTGCGTTTGTCGACGGGGTTCCATATTGAAACGGCAATCGCTTCAAAAGATGATATTTTACGGACAATTTCAAAGTATTACGAAGATGAATTGTTGGAAGACTTTTTCATAGAGCAACCGGAGGAAACGAGAGAGCAACAAGATGAACTGACTGACCTTGATTCTCCGATTGTTCGTCTCGTCAATCAGTTATTGTCATCGGCGATTACACAGAAGGCGAGCGATATCCATATAGATCCACAAGAGCATCAAGTCGTCATCCGTTTTAGGGTTGATGGAATGCTCAAGACGGAACGGTATTTGCCGAAGCATATGCAAGCGATGCTCACCGCTCGGATTAAGATCATGTCGTCTCTTGATATTACGGAACATCGTGTACCGCAGGATGGCAGGATAAAAGCGACAATCGATTTTCGACCGATTGATCTGCGGGTGTCGACGCTTCCTACTGTATTCGGAGAGAAAGTCGTCATGCGTATTTTGGATTTGAGCAGCTCGTTGAATGACTTGAAGAAATTAGGTTTCAGTCCTGTGAACTTGGAGCGGTTCATGAAGGAAATCGAACGGCCGAATGGGATTGTGTTAATCTCCGGACCGACCGGCTCGGGTAAGTCGTCCACGCTATATGCAGCTTTGAATAAATTGAATAAAGAAGAAGTGAATATTATTACCGTAGAAGATCCGGTTGAATATCAACTGGAAGGCATCAATCAAATTCAAGTGAATCCGGCAGTCGGCCTCACATTCTCGAACGGTTTGCGATCGATATTGAGGCAGGATCCAGACATTGTCATGGTCGGTGAAATTCGTGACCGTGAAACCGTTGAAATTGCAATCCGTGCGTCATTGACGGGTCATCTCGTCCTGAGCACGATTCATACGAATGACTCCATCGCGTCAATTACGAGATTGATTGACATGGGGGTTGAACCGTTTCTTGTGACGGCTTCCGTGAATGCGATTATCGCCCAGCGGCTGATCCGCCGTGTTTGCCGGGATTGTGGAAGAGAAATGCCGGCGTCAAATCGGGAAAAAGAGATTTTTGCAAAACGGGGCAAAGAGATTGAAACAATCGTCCGCGGACCGGGCTGTGCGGCTTGTAATATGACCGGATATCGTGGAAGGGTCGCCATTCATGAAGTGCTCATTATTAACGATGAAATGCGTGAGGTCATTAATAACCACGGCACACCGGCAATGCTGAGGGAAATTGCATTGCGGAATGAGACTGTATTTTTGATTGATGATGGACTGGAGAAAGTGAAGCAGGGGATCACCACAACGGAAGAAGTTTTACGTGTTTCACTTATTGAATAGGGGTATAACTATGAATGAAAGAATAGATTTAATATTAAAAAAGGCATTTGAATTGAAAGCATCCGATATCCATTTGACGGTCGGCGTGCCGCCTGTATTCAGGATCCATGGGGAATTGAAGCGATATGGGGAAGATGCCGTAGATGAATCTTTCACCGATGAAGCGGCTAAATCTACCATTCCTGAAAAGTTATACGGGGCATTCATGAAGAATGGACAAATCGACTATTCTTATGAATTAAAGGGAGTTGCCCGATTCCGTGTCAATGCATTCCAACAGCGCGGTTCCATTTCGCTAGCCTTTCGGACAATCCCGACAATCATTCCATCAATCGACGAATTGCAAGTGCCCGGGATATTAAAGTCATTGGCGGAAACTCCTCAAGGTCTCATATTGGTTACTGGTCCTACAGGATCAGGGAAGTCGACGACGCTGGCGGCGATGATCCGCTATATGAATGAAACGATGCGCAAACATATCATCACTCTCGAAGATCCGATTGAATATGTTCATTCCCATCAGTCTTCAATTATTGACCAAAGGGAAGTCGGCTTCGATACGAGTTCTTTCGCAGATGGATTACGTGCATCCCTACGTCAGGATCCCGATGTCATCCTCGTTGGGGAGATGCGGGATCTTGAAACGATTTCAACAGCTATTACAGCAGCTGAAACCGGTCACCTAGTTTTAGCGACGCTCCATACGTGGAGTGCAGCTTCGACAATTGACCGAATCATAGACGTCTTCCCGCACGGACAGCAATCCCAAATTCGAGTTCAGTTGGCTGGCGTGTTGACGGCTGTATTGTCGCAACGATTATTTCAGACAGTGGACCGGAAAGGTAGAAGAGTTGCAACCGAATTGATGATCAACAATTCCGCGATTTCGAATTTAATACGCTCGGAAAAGGTCCATCAAATTCCGAACGTCATACAGACAAGTCGGTCATTGGGGATGCATATGATGGATAGTTCGGTAAGGCAGCTTCTTGAACGTGGACTCATATCATACGAAGCGGCAGTGCCGTATATCGAAGGTGATGATTGACGATGGCCCGATTTAAGTATGAAGGTCGAGATGCAAAATCGAAAAGATCCGGCGTTGTCGTTGCTGCGAATAAACGGGAAGCTGCTTTGAAATTGAAGAACCAAGGAATCCGTGTAACCAATTTGACTGAACAAGCCGAAACGATGCTAACGAAAGAGATCCATCTAGGAAAACCGATCAAGCGGACCCAGTTCATCATGTTCCTACGCCAATTCTCGACATTGCTTCGGGCGGGTGTAACCATCGTGGAATCAATACGCATTCTTTCATTGCAAGTCGAATCAAAACCATTCCAAAAGATATTAATTTCTGTCGGGGATGACCTTCGGGGCGGCGGTTCGTTATCTGATACATTGATGAAGCATCCGAAAGCGTTCGAACCATTGGTCATTAACATGATCAAAGCCGGAGAGATGTCAGGAACAGTCGACGATTCATTGGACAGGCTGGCAGAGCATTACGAAAAAGCGCATATGACGAAACAGAAGGTCATATCTGCGATGTCTTACCCGATTGTAGTTGGAATCGTTGCAATCGGCGTTGTTGTTTTCCTATTGACGTTCGTCGTTCCGATGT
Organism: Sporosarcina pasadenensis; assembly: GCF_047228845.1. Lineage (NCBI taxonomy): Bacteria > Bacillati > Bacillota > Bacilli > Caryophanales > Caryophanaceae > Sporosarcina > Sporosarcina pasadenensis. The sequence continues at coordinate 165,949 of NZ_JBFEGM010000007.1, read as the reverse complement.
TCGTAGACCTTTTTGCAAGTGTCGGCGGCGAGCTTCCGTGGCTGACGCAGTTTGTCCTGAAGGCAAGTGAGTTCATGGTGGATTATTGGTATTTATTCATTCTAATTGTAGCTGCAATTATTGTAGGTGTTTGGATGATGCACAGCAATAAGGAAGGGAAATATTTACTTGATTCATTCCTGTTGCGACTTCCGATTTTCGGCGACTTGATGAAAAAGTCAGCGTTAGCTACGTTAACAAGGACGCTTAGTTCTTTATTTGCAAGTTCCGTGCCGATATTGCAAGCACTGTCGATGACAGAAAAGATTGTAGAAAACGAAGTTATCTCTCGGGTCATCGGTGAATCAAGACAGTCATTAGAGCGAGGTGGGTCATTGACGGAGCCGATGGCAGATCATTGGGCATTCCCTCCTTTAATTCCACATATGATTGCAATTGGGGAGCAGACGGGATCACTCGATGCAATGCTCGCTAAAGTGGCGGATTTCTACGAGAAGGAAGTCGACGCATCTACAGACCGACTGAAAGCACTTATCGAACCGCTTATGATAGTCCTATTGGCAGGATTGGTCGGAACGATAGTTCTTTCGATTCTGTTGCCGATGTTCAGCCTTTTCACTGAAATAGATAATATGTAACGAATTTTGTCGGAAAATAAATAGTTATATACAAATATAGGTTGATAGTTTCATTTCTACTGGTAGTTTGGTATTCTTAATTTGGAATTAATAATGAGGTAGAATAGGGAGGAATAATGATGAAAAAGTTTTTACAAAAACGTTTAAAAAACGAAAAAGGGTTAACGCTTGTCGAGCTTTTGGCGGTTATTGTGATTTTGGGGATTATTGCAGCGATTGCGGTGCCTGCTATTGGGAATATTATAGTTAATAGCAAATACAACGCAGTTAAAGCAGATGCGATTAATGTTTTAAATGCAGCTAATTTGTACTTTGTAGAAAATCCAGAAGAAACATCAGTTGTAGTAAATGGAACTGATAAAAGTTTAGTTAAGTCTGGTTATTTGGAAAATCAGGGGTTGATTCCTGATGCTGCTTCAGTTGCTAAGTCGTCTCCAAATACGCTTACAGCAACCGATGTTGAGTATTCCAAAGGCAAAAAAGTCACATTTTCTGCTGCGACTATTCAAAAAATTTCCGATGATAATCAAAAAGGTAGTGGTACTCCAGCTGCAATTACAGGAGCAACAGGTGGAACGACAGGAGGATGACATTAATAATACTGACTTGGAGAGGAAATGAGAAATGTCACTATTCAACCGCCGCAAACAGCCGGCAACACTTACAATTGAAGATGACGCCGTCCGTTTTGTCCGGTTGAAGTCGACAGAGCCCCTCGTCGTTGATGTTGCGGAGGAAGTTGCGCTTCCTCCGAACACTGTCGTCGAGGGGAAGATAGTCGATGCCGAGGCGCTTGTGGTCATTTTGGAGGGAATCCTTAAGGAATGGGGCATCGCGAAGCGCGATGTCCAATTCCTTGCTCCTGATACATATGTTATGATCCGGAAAGTGCCTTATCCGGAAGATATTCAGCCGGATGAATTGAAAGGGCATTTCTTCATTGAAATTGGCTCGACAATCTATTTGCCGTTTGATGATCCGGTTTTTGACGTTGTTCCTTGTACGTTGAACGAAGAGAGCAAAGAGGCGATATTGATTGCGTCAAAGGAAAGCATTTTGGACAAGTATGAAGAAGTGCTGAAAGCGGTGAAGCTCAATCCAGTCGTTGCGGATATCGGCCCGCTCGCCCTTTACCGGCTTGCATATAAAATGTATCAATTCGAGGGCCGCGAGCATGTCCTCATCGCCGATATGCATGATGGCGTGCTGACCGTATCGATTTTCCATAAACATTACCCGCTATTCATGCGACCTGTTGATCTATCGCAATCAGCGGATCTTTCGATTGTTGCGGACGTCCATGCGAATCCTCATGCCATAACGCCGACAACGATCGTGATGGAACTTGAAAAGCTGATGAACTTTTATCGATATAATTTACATAACGGAACTGCTTCCATCACTCACTTGCTTGTCAATGGCGAATACAGTGAAATGGATAGCTTGTTGTCGGCCATTCGGGAACGGTTTTCTATCCAAGCGGAACGATTGCTGAAAAGACCGCTGGAACTTCAAGATGGACGACAATTGCCCGCAACTTTCAACCGGACGATCGGGTTGGCTTTGAAAGAGGTGTAGTCATGCTCGTTGATATTAATCTATTGCCTGAAAAGGAGAGGGAGCGATCGACGCTCCTTATTGCTGCACTCGTTATTTTAGGTGCGGCTATTCTTTTTTGGGCTATTCTTTTTCTTCTATCCCTTTCTTTGTCGAAGCAGACAGTTCGAGTGGAAACGCAGATCGCCTCTTTGCATGCAAGCCAGGAAGCGGTCCGGGAAGATATTAAACCTTCATCTCATGCAGATGACCGGGACAAACTCGCTTCGACCGTCGAGTGGGCAGAAGCGTACAAGTTCGACACATTGCCTTTAATGCGCGAAATGGTCGCTTTATTGCCGGAAAGAGGTTTTTTTGTCTCGTTCGAATTCACCGCACCTCATGAGTCGGTGGTTACTGTCCAATTCGATGATAAATCCGATGCCGCCTATTATTTGACGAGGATCAAATCGTCGACAGTCGTATCGTCCTCAACGATGGAGTCGTTGGTCGCTGTGAGTCTCGATGAGGAAAGTGACTTACATACACTTCCACGATTCGAAGCGACTTATCTTATTGAATACGTTGATGACCGTGGTGTTGTTGTCGAAGTGGAAGAAACGATAGAACCGGATGGGCAGGAGGGTGACTCCGATGAGTAATATGACAAAACGTCAGAAGGAGTTTGGCCTCCTAGTTTTAGCGATTGTATTTCTAATTGTCCTCGCTACGTATTCTTATTTACAAATCTATTCACCTGCGAAAGAGTCAAATGAACGGGCGACACAGACGTTGGCGAATGAAAGGGATATCCTTTTTGCACTGCAGAGGCAAGAGGCGCAGCAACGTCCTTCCGGCTCGTCTAGCTCACGTCCTTTGCAGGAGAAGCTGCCTGTGAAGCCGCTGGAAGACCTCATTCTGTTGCAAGTGCAAAAAGCTGAAGTGAAGTCCGATACCTTCGTGCATGAAGTGAATTTCTCACTCGAAGATACGATGATTGAAAATCCGCCAGAAGAAGTTGAAAACGTTCAAGCTGTAATTGCAGAGGTGCGTTTGCAGGCGGATGCATACAGTCAAATCGATCGGTTCATCGAAGAAATCGAATCGATGGAGCGGATCTTCGTCATGGATCGTATTGAATTCACTGCCCCTGAGGAAGTGACAACATTTGAACAGGAGAACGGACTCATGGAACTTTCTATCGCGTTTCATGCGTTTTTCCGGCCGGATTTGGGGAGTCTTGAGGAGGAAGCGCCGAAAGTGGACGCGCCGGTGCCGGCGGGTAAAGAGGATCCGACGCCGATTAATCAAATTCCTGGATTGGGTGATAGTGAATGAGTGTTGTTTGGATATTACTATTTTTCATTTACGGAAGCATCTTCGGCTCTTTTTTCAACGTTGTCGGCCTTCGCGTACCTAAAAAGGAGTCGATCGTCTCCCCGCCATCCCATTGCACAAATTGCAATCGGAAGCTACGTCCGCTCGATTTGATACCAATATTCTCTTTTATTGCCCTGCGTGGAAAATGTAGAGGATGTGGACAAATAATCAGTCCGATGTATCCGCTGATGGAATTCTTGACGGGAGTTTTATTTGCTTTTACATATTATCAAGTCGGTTTCAAGTATGAATTGATCATTGCTTTGCTGTTCGTTTCACTTCTCGTCATCATAACCGTATCGGATTTGACTTATATGATCATCCCCGATAAAGTGCTTTTGCCGTTCGCCATCGCGTTGTTAATCCTTCGATGGCTCATACCGACGGCACCGTGGTGGGATAGCCTGTTAGGTGCTGCAGTCGGTTTTTTTGTTCTGTTTTTCATCGCGATCGTGTCGAAAGGCGGAATGGGCGGCGGAGACATCAAACTGTTCTTCGTCATCGGCCTCGTACTTGGAACAATGAATACGTTAATGACGCTGTTCTTTGCCTCATTGATCGGTTCTGTCGTCGGCATTTACGTGCTGAAGAAAACCGGGAAAGGCAGGAAGACACCTGTTCCATTCGGACCGTCCATTGCAGTTGCTGCTGTCATTTCATATTTCTTCGGAGCGGACTTTGTCGAATGGTATCAGCAATTATTCATTTAAGTCGATAAATTTTTTAGGACAAGGCGACAAACGTCTTGTTCTTTTTCATGTCCGATTTGGTACGGTTACTAAAAACGGGGTGGTCTGGCATGAAATTCAGAAAAAAATATTCAAAAGTGACAGTTGCGATGGCGATGCTTCACGGGGTACTCATTGGCATTGCTGCAGTGGCAATTGTAGGGTTCATCATCGTCGGGACGAATGGGATTGGAAAGGAGAAAGCGGTGGAACAGGAAGTCGTTACGACAAATCCGCCGACTTCCGGTGAAACGACTCCGGCTTCCGGACCAGCCATTTCCGCCGAGGATGCCCCCCTCAAACTGTACGCAAAACAGCATGGGGTTTTTTCAAGCGTGCAATCGGCAAAGGATTTCATGGCGCAAGATGTAAGTCTCGCGAAAGCCGACATTTTGGAAATCGGGGGACAGTTCTATGTATGGAGCGCAGTCGGCATTCAGGAAGATGAAATTGAAGTGAGCGAATACGAAATGACATTCAGGAAACCCTTTTTCGCTGATGTATCTTCATGCTCCGCTGTTGGCGCGGGAAAATTGAGGAGCGCGTTGTCGGAAAAGGAATTGTCCAAAATTAAAGTTTTGACAAGTGTCGCTGAAGGGGAAGACGATGATGAAAAAATAGCTGATTTCCGTAAGAATTTAGTTGCTGTGACCGCATTCACATCGGATTTACGTATTGTGCGCCTCAAATTGCTCTCGCATTATACTCATAATAACGGCTGTGTGAAAATCAATTTTTAAAGTGTGAAAACGGGACGAAATCAAGTTATTGCCGATTTGTGAAAATTTCCATTGAGCATCTTCTACAGTATGATAAAGAAAAAGGAGGTTGCTTATATGGAATTCATGGCAGATACACCGATTATTTTGGCATCCGGCTCTCCTAGAAGGCAGGAGATGCTCAGAAATCTTGGCATTCCTTTCGAAATAATGCCAAGCGACGTCGAAGAAGTGGTGGAGTTAGTGGATAATGATTTTGCGGATTATGTCCAGAAGCTTGCGGTGAAAAAGGCGGCTGCAGTGTCTCAAAAAAGAACGAATGCTGTCATTATCGCAGCAGACACGATTGTCGTCTTCGCAGGGGAAGTGTACCCGAAGCCGTCATCGAAGGGACAGGCTGAAAGCTTCCTAAGAAGATTTTCAGGCAAAACCCATTCGGTTTTCACAGGTGTCAGCATTCTCGGAAACGGCTTATCAACCGTCTTTTCCGAGGAAACGAAAGTGACTTTCAAGGTGCTTGATGATCAGCTGATCCGGGCATATGTCGACTCAGGGGATCCGATGGACAAAGCAGGTGGTTATGGCATCCAGACCGCAGGCGCCTTGCTCGTCGAAAAGATTGAAGGGGACTATTTGAACGTAGTCGGTTTGCCCTTATCGAAACTGGTAGAAACATTGCGCAAAGAAGGCATTGTCCTGTTGAAGGAGGCTGAATGATTCTTTGACAGTTGAAGCGAAGAAGCAGATGATGATCCGGGATGTACATATCGCGGATAGACCCCGCGAAAGGCTTATCCGCCAAGGAGCTGGAAGTCTATCAAACCAGGAGCTTATCGCCATCTTACTTCGGACAGGCACGAAAGAAGAGTCTGTTCTAATGCTTGCCAACAGGATTTTGAAATCATTCGATAAGATCCAGGACTTTAAAGATGCGACAGTGGAAGAGATGACAGCAGTAAAAGGGGTTGGACAAGCGAAAGCTGTCCAAATTCTTGCCGCTGTGGAGTTAGGTAAGAGAATTTATCGTAAACATTCGGAAGGTCGCTATGTCATTAAATCGCCGGAAGACGCTGCTGCCTATTTGATGACGGATATGTCTTCCCTCGTTCAGGAACATTTTGTCGTAATGTTCCTCAATGTGAAAAACGAAGTGCTGCACAAACAGACGATTTTCATTGGCAGCTTGAATTCATCAATCGTCCATCCGCGTGAAATTTTCCGGGAAGCGGTGAAACGATCCGCCGCTTCCATCATTGCGGCACATAATCACCCTTCCGGTAATCCCTCGCCTTCACCGGAGGATATCGAGGTGACAAAAAGGCTTGTCGAAGCGGGCTCCATTATCGGGATCGAACTGCTGGATCATCTAATTATAGGAGATCATCGATTCATAAGTCTTAAGGAAAAAGGATATATGGGCTAGCAAATTACTCCTAAAATGGAAATAGATTTATGCGGAAACAATAAAGGAAAAAGGCTCCTAACCCTACAGCATGAAGGGAATGCCGGAGCTTCTGCAAGCTGCTTATAGGAGGAAGGCGATAGCATCAAAATCCAGCCTATTGCTATTGACACTGTGAATTTGTTCTCCAATCCGTTATAATGTGGTGTATGATTTCAAGAAGACCATTTTATGCGGTCGAATAGAAAGGAAGAACAGATTTGTTTGGATTTGGATCAAGGGATGTCGGGATCGACCTCGGCACAGCCAATACATTAGTTTTCATCAAAGGAAAAGGGATTGTTCTTAGAGAACCATCCGTTGTAGCGAAAAACACAGTGACGAATGAAATCGTAGCAGTCGGTTCAGCGGCTAAAAATATGATTGGACGGACTCCTGGTTCCATCGTGGCGACTCGCCCGATGAAAGACGGTGTCATTGCGGACTTTGAAATTACGACAGCGATGATCGAGCATTATTTGAAAGAAGCGACAAAAGCTGCAGGCAGCGCTTGGAAGAAACCGAACGTCATGGTTTGCGTTCCATTCGGCATCACATCTGTCGAACAACGTGCGGTCATTGACGCAGCAAGACAAGCTGGGGCGAAAGATGCGTTTACAATTGAAGAGCCGTTTGCTGCTGCTATCGGTGCTAATTTACCAGTTTGGGAACCTACTGGCAGCATGGTCGTCGATATAGGTGGCGGTACAACAGAAGTTGCTGTCATTTCACTCGGCGGCATCGTTACGAGCGAATCCATCCGTGTCGGAGGAGACTCAATGGACGGGGCAATCATCGGTTATATCCGTAAAACGTATAATATGACAATCGGTGAACGTACTGCGGAAGCTATTAAAATTGAAATTGGTTCGGCGAAGGTTTCTGCTAAACCTGAAAAGATGGATATCAGAGGCCGAGATCTATTGACTGGCCTACCAAAAACTTTGGAAATATCTTCTGATGAAATCGTCGAAGCACTACGTGAATCCATCACACAAATTATTGAGGGCGTCAGGAAGACGTTGGAAGCTACTCCTCCTGAGCTGTCTGCGGATGTCATGGAACGCGGAATCGTCTTGACAGGCGGGGGAGCGTTGCTTGAAAACTTGGACAAGGTCATTTCGGATGAAACGAATATGCCTGTCTTCATCGCCGAAGACCCGCTTGATTGTGTAGCGATCGGAACGGGGAAAGCGCTCGATAATTTCGAAGTGATTAAAAAGATGCAAGCTAGGTAATGAGGGAGGATTTGGGCAATGCCGCGATTTTTTTCGAATAAACGGTTGATTTTGCTGCTTGTGGGCGTCATTGTCCTTGTGGCATTGATTTCATTCTCCTTAAAAGACAGGCAGAACGCCACCCTTCCAGAACAAATTGTGAAAGATGTCGTCGGTTTCGGGCAATCTCTATTCTCGAAACCGGCACATTATATTACAGGCACATTGGATAAAATCGATGGTATTTTGAATACATATGAAGAAAACAAGCATTTGAAAGCACGATTAAAAGAATATGCCTCTACTCAGGCGGAGCTGGCGGATGTGAAGGCGGATAATGAGAAGCTCAGAGAAATCGTCGGCAAGAAAGATAGCCTTAGAGATTATGAGCCTATCCAAGCAACCGTTATTTCACGAAATCCCGATCAGTGGGAAGAGAAGATCATTATCGATCAAGGCAGCGTGGAAGGCGTAGAGCTGAATATGGCTGTCATAACTGCAAATGGACTTGTCGGAAAAGTGGTGCTCGTCACTCCTTTCACGTCGACTGTCGAATTACTATCGACTGAAAACCGCAACTTCCGGGTGGCTGCAGTCATTCCGGGTCAAGAGGCGATTTTTGGTTTGATAGAAGGATATGATCCTGCTCGTGGCGAATTAATAATGAAGCGCATCGATTCAAATTTTGACGTCAAAGAAGGGCAGAAAGTCGAATCTTCCGGTCTTGGCGGAATTTTTCCGAAAGGTTTGTTGATCGGCGAAGTGACAGAAGTGTCCACCGATGATTTCGGGTTGACGAAATTGGCATATATTCGTCCAGCAGCTGATTTCTCCATGTTGGACCATGTAATGGTCGCAAAGAGGTCATCTGGCATTACAAGCGGAACAGATGGTAAAGTCGCTGGTGAAGACGAAGAGGGGGAGGATGGATCGTGATCAGGTTCATAATCCCTCTTATTGCCGTCATATTATTTTTCCTCGAGCCGGTATTCAGTCTCTTTTCACCCGTATCGATCGCAGATGTATCTTACACTCTCGTACCTCGCTTCGTTATCGTCTATCTGATTTTCATCACCGTCTACTACGGACGGAGGCGAGCAATCCTCTATGGAATCATACTTGGACTCTTGTATGATATGTATCACATTGATATTATTGGAGTATATACTTTTTTATATCCGGTGATCTGCTATATTGCCGCTTTGATCATCCGGCAGCTCCATCGCCATGTCATCACAGTGATGCTTTTATCTATGGCGATGGTTGCGGTGCTCGAATTGCTGTCGTTCATCTTTGCCAGCCTGATCGCATTGACGGCAATCGGTTTCGAAGAGTTCATCGTGATCCGTCTTATGCCGACAATGATTGCCAATTCCATGTTTGTGGCGATGTTCGGCTATCTGTTCAAATGGCTTATCGATGAGAGAGAACTGCAAAAAGCCGGAATATAATCAAGAAAAAACTGTGAGGGACGCAAATGACGAAACAGCACTATGTAACAATAAAAGGGACAAAAGACGGGCTTGTCCTCCGACTTGACGACAAATGCGCTTATTCGGACATGATTGCAGAACTCCGCAATAAAGTCAGCGAAAACAGTCTTGAAGGTCTCGCTGAAGTGAAGGTGCATACTGGTAATCGTTATTGTAATGAAGAGGAGCTTAAGGAAATTATGAATGTCGTTCACGAATCGCCGCATTTGCGAGTTTCCAAGATTCAAAGCGAAGTCATTACAATCGAAGAGTGCAACCGTAAAGTACTGGAGAATCAATCGGAGACCTATATCGGCATCGTTCGCTCGGGACAGGTCGTAAAGGCCGATGGAGATCTTGTCGTAATCGGCGATGTCAATCCGAACGGCCGTGTCGTGGCCGCGGGAAGCATTTATGTATTAGGAAGATTGAAAGGGATTGCTCATGCGGGAGCAGCTGGCAATGAAGAAGCTGTAATTGCGGCTTCGTGGCTTGAAGCGACGCATTTGATGATAGCGGATAGAATGGAAACAATGACTGACGAGCTGACAATTTTGTCGGAACAACCGGAGATGGAATGCGCATACATACATCCGAACGGTTTCATTGCCATCGACCGTTTACAGGAGCTTCGGATTCTCCGACCTAATCTGTCGACATTCAAAGGAGGGAGCTAGTGTGGGTGAAGCAATCGTAATAACGTCTGGAAAAGGTGGAGTCGGTAAAACGACGACATCTGCAAATCTTGGGACAGCATTGGCTCTACAAGGTAAAAAAGTGTGTCTTGTTGACACGGATATCGGTCTCCGCAATCTGGACGTCATCCTCGGACTTGAAAATCGTATCATATACGATCTCGTCGATGTAATCGAAGGCCGATGCAAAATCCATCAGGCGCTCGTCAAGGACAAGCGTTTTGAAGATGGACTATTTTTGCTGCCGGCAGCTCAGACTACAGATAAAAACGCAATTGAACCAGAACAGATCAAAGAATTGATCACTGAATTGAAACGGGATTATGATTATATTTTAATTGACTGCCCTGCAGGCATTGAGCAAGGATATAAAAATGCCGTTGCAGGTGCGGATCGAGCCATCGTTGTCACGACGCCGGAAATTTCGGCGGTGAGGGACGCGGACCGTATCATCGGACTTTTGGAGCAAGAGGACATCGAGCCGCCGAAGCTGATCATCAATCGGATCAAAAGCCGCCTCGTCAATAGCGGCGACGCTTTGGATGTCAATGAAATCACATCTCATTTATCCATCGATCTGCTCGGAATTGTCCTTGACGATGAAAAAGTCATTTCCTCTTCGAATAAAGGGGAGCCAGTCGTCATGGATCCATCGAACCCGGCAGCAATCGGTTACCGGAACATCGCCCGTCGGATCTTAGGCGAGTCAGTGCCACTCATGTCTCTCGACGAAGGCAAACCAGGATTTTTCGGGAAATTGAAATCATTATTCGCTAAATAAACGGGAACCCTTCTTAGCAAGGGTTCTTTTTTATATTTACATTTATAATGATAGAAGGCAATGAGGGAGCGAAAGCCGTCACGAAGAACGGCTTTTGCGAGTAAAAGCGAAGCGTTACGAGCACATCTTTGCACTACTTTGCAGTAAAAGCATAGCGTTACTAGCAGGATGCCTTAATTTCTGCAAAGAACGTAGTAATTAAGTCTAATTAAACCCTTCGCTGTTCGATTGGCTGAGGCAACGCCCGCGGTAAACGTCCACCTGGAGCGGTATATATAATAAACAGTGACCTTGGACATTTGCCCATAATATTCATAGTACTCCCGTCATATACTGAGAAAAAAGGTGGTGTGGCGGGGTGAAATGGAAAACAAAATGGGTCATTGCAATCATAGTAGCGATTGGCGTATTCAGCTTTGCCAAATTGGAAGAAATCGGAGTCGTGAACAAGTCTGTTACGCAATATATAACGACAGGCAAAGATTTCATCGTCATGAAAAAGTGGGTTGCCTCCATAATCGGGGACCCGGAAGAGGACACGATCACAGTGTCTGCCGAAACAGTCGAAGAGCTTCCATTCGCTGCATACGAATCGATGCAGCCTTATAAGGATGGCGTAATTGCATCTTATGCTCATCCGATGCCGATTACAGCGCAAGGGGACGGGCTCATCGTATTCACTGGCTTTACACGGCAATCAGGGAAGACGATCACAGTGTTGTACGATGACGGTGACGAAGTGACGTACGGATTTGTCGGATCGATTTCGAAGCTTCCTTATTCGACTGTGAAAAAGGGGGACACGCTTGCTATTATGAATGAAGAGGCGATCTACTTAAAAGTGAAGCGGGAAGGGGTCGTATTGGAAGCTGCAGTGTTGGCTACTTATTTCTCGGAAGATACGAAATGAAACTTCGACTTCATCCCATTTTGGCACCTTTTTTCCTCGTGCTTATGGTAACGGGAGGATTGGCGTTTTACGCTATCGTCTTCATATCCCTTCTTTTCCATGAAGCTGGCCATGTTGTTGCTGCAAAAATGGCAGGTATGAAGGTCCGCTCATGCACGATCATGCCTTACGGAGGAGAACTGCGAATACCCGATCGGCACTCTTACGGCAAAAGACAAAGAGTGTTCGTTGCGGTCGGCGGGCCTATCGCTACAGCGATTCTCCTCCTGCTATCGACACTGTTTTCATTTCCTGGAGATGAGCAGTTAATTCGCATTCAAACAGCGATCCTATTGCTGAACTTATTGCCTATTTTGCCTTTGGACGGTGGACAGGCAATCTGCGCCATGCTCGAAACGCATGAAAGAAAATATAAAGTGAGATCTGCATATCTCGTCTTTTCCATATCGGTGTTACTAGCTGTCACTCTTTTGCTTCTTCCGGGCCTTCCCGAGACTGTCCTCTTTCTTGTCCTAGCTTTGTTTTTGCTCTTTCAAAACATATCCGCTTTCAAGTTCAGAAAATATGAACAAGCCTATGAGCAGTTGAAAAGAAAACAGTTGACGCCATAGAGTATGCGTGGTAATATTTTAATGTTATTGTTTGTAGCGCACCCGTGCTACAACCGCACTGACAAGGTACAAGCATCCGAAAGGGTCACCTTTGAAGGCGAGTCTGAGTCTATTGAGGAGGTGCAAGTATGTACGCAATCATTGAAACTGGTGGAAAACAAATCAAAGTCGAACAAGGCCAAGAAGTCTACATTGAAAAATTAGTCGGCGAAGCTGAGGAAACTGTAACATTCGACAAAGTTCTATTCGTTGGTGGAGAAGACGTGAAAGTTGGCGCTCCATTCGTGGAAGGTGCTTCTGTAACGGCTAAAATCGTTAAACAAGGCCGCGCTAAGAAAATCACTGTTTTCAAATACAAGCCGAAAAAGAACTACCACAAAAAGCAAGGTCATCGTCAGCCATATACGAAAGTTGTCATCGAAGGCATCAACGCGTAAGCCGGCATGATCAAAATCAATATTAATGAACAACCATCCGGCCGTATCAACTCATTTGAGATGAAAGGCCACGCCGATTTCGCTGAACATGGAAAAGATCTCGTTTGTGCAGGCGCATCTGCAGTTTCATTTGGAGCTGTCAATGCCGTCATTGCACTCACTGGCATAACCCCGGATATCCAACAAGGGTCTGACGGAGGTTATTTGAAAGTGATTTTTCCGAAAACGGAAAAAGATGATGACATCCAATTGATCGTGAAGGCGATGATTGTTTCATTACAGACGATCGAACAAGATTACGGGCAACATATAAAACTCATTTTCAACCGATAGGAGGTGGCACTTATGTTACGTTTGGATCTCCAGTTTTTCGCATCGAAAAAAGGGGTAGGTTCTACAAAGAACGGTCGTGACTCTCATTCGAAACGTCTTGGCGCGAAACGTGCTGACGGACAATTCGTTTCTGGCGGCTCTATCCTTTATCGCCAACGCGGAACAAAAATTCACCCAGGTGAAAACGTTGGCCGCGGTGGGGACGATACACTTTTTGCGAAAGTTGACGGCGTAGTTCGTTTTGAACGTTTTGGTCGCGACAAGAAAAAAGTGAGCGTGTACCCTGTAGCTCAAGAAGCTTAATGTTATAACTAACATTGAAAGGACTGCATTTTACGTGCAGTCCTTTTTATTTTTGGCGAAATTTGTGAAGAGAATGCTATACTGTAGTATATGAAACAGTTGGCGGTGAGAAAATGGAATCGGAAAACCTGACGATTGGAAAAGCATTAAAGTTTGCACGCCATGATTTTTTAAATGAATTGCAATTAATGCTATTATATATGGATCTCGGAAAAATGCCCGAAGCGAGAAAGGCACTGTTGGAAGCGACGGAACGCATGCGCCATGTATCCATGCTTGAAAAATTGCGTTTGCCGAAGACTGAAATCTGGCTTAGCACTTTTGAATGGAGACATACAGCCTTTTCGAAGAAATTGCAATGCAACATCACCGCAGGTACCTGGACCGCCAATGACGATGCAGTCTCCGATTACTTGGAGAGATTAATCTGCGTAATCGAAGAAGCAGTCAATCCGATGGATGAATATATCGTTCATATAGCGGTTAAAGCTACTGAAGATCATTGGTCGATCCAATTGAAAATCGAAGGGACGCTCACGGGATCGCCAACACTGCCACAAACAGATGGCGGTTTTGAAGTGAGTGGAATTTTGCAAGATAAGCTATGGACGTTCACATTAAGTGGGCAATAGGAGGAATAAACATGTTTGTCGATCACGTTAAAGTATATGTAAAAGGTGGCGACGGCGGCGATGGTATGGTTGCGTTCCGCCGCGAGAAGTACGTAGCGTACGGAGGTCCTGCTGGAGGGGACGGAGGAAAAGGCGGCGATGTCGTTTTCATCGTCGATGAAGGTTTGAGGACGCTTATGGATTTCCGTTACCAACGCCATTTCAAAGCAACTCGTGGAGAGCATGGCGGCAGTAAAAATAGGCATGGTAAAGGCGCCGAAAACATGGTCGTCAAAGTTCCGCCGGGTACGATAGTCAAGGACATCGAAACCGGAACAATCATCGCCGATCTCGTAGAGCATGGGCAGACAGCAGTCATCGCAAAAGGTGGTCGTGGAGGCCGCGGGAACTCGCGCTTTGCGACACCACAAAACCCGGCTCCTGAGCTTTCTGAAAAAGGGGAACCAGGCGTCGAGCGGGAAATCACGCTTGAATTGAAAGTGCTCGCAGATGCAGGTCTTGTCGGTTTCCCGAGTGTCGGAAAGTCGACCTTATTATCTGTCGTATCATCTGCAAAGCCGAAAATCGCCGATTACCATTTCACAACACTCGTGCCGAATCTCGGAATGGTGGAACTGGAAGGTGGAAGAACATTCGTACTCGCTGATTTGCCTGGGCTTATCGAAGGGGCGCATGAAGGCATCGGCCTCGGCCATCAATTTTTGCGTCATATCGAGCGGACAAGAGTCATTGTCCACGTCGTCGACATGTCCGGAATGGAAGGGCGGGATCCTTACGAAGACTTCGTTACAATCAACGAAGAGCTGGAGAAATACAATCTTCGTTTGATGGAACGTCCACAAATCATCGTCGCAAATAAAATGGACATGCCGGAAGCTGAAGAGAATCTGAAATTGTTCAAAGAAAAGCTTAACGATGAAGAAGCGTTGATTTTCCCGATTTCTGCGATCACGCGTGAAGGCTTGGATCAGCTATTGTTTGCTGTTGCAGACCTGCTTGAAACGACGCCGGAGTTTCCGATGCATGAAATTGAAGACGAGGATGAAAACCGTTCTGTTCTTTATAAGCACGAATCTGAAACTGCAGACTTCAAGATTACCCGTGATGATGATGGAGCCTTTGTTCTGTCGGGGTATACTCTCGAGCGCCTGTTCAAGATGACCGACTTCAACTTCGATCAATCCGTCCGTAAATTTGCACGCCAAATGCGCGGAATGGGTATCGACGACGCACTTCGTGAGCGAGGGGCGAAAGACGGAGATACGGTCAGAATCCTCGACTTTGAATTCGAATTCCTCGAATAAGATGCAGTGTATGTTTTCTATGAATTGTTGCAAGGAGGCATGAAATGAAGCCATTGGGGGAAGGGCAGTTTTATCTCGTAAGGGAAGATGTACTTACGGAATCGATGCTAAAAATGCTGGAGGCGAAAAGGCTTCTGGCAAGCGGGGAAGAAAGGACAATCCAAGAAGCGACGAAGCGGGTGGGGTTGTCCCGAAGCGCTTATTACAAATATAAGGATACCGTCTTTCCGTTCGAGTCGATCGCCCGCGAACGAGTTTTAACGATCTTCATTCAGCTCGAGGATCGGAAAGGCTCGCTTGCGACGATTCTTCGGATCATATCGGAAGCAAAATGTAATGTATTAACGATACACCAGACGATACCGGTGCAAGGTCGCGCGAATATTACATTGTCACTCGATGTAACAGAGATGCAGATCAAAATGGAGGAATTCATGCAAAAATTGAAAGCACCGACTTTCATCGATTCCGTCCATTTGATCAGTTCTGGAGCATTGTAAGTAATAAAAAAACAGAGTGCAACATGATGGAGGAACTGGGATGAGCGAACAGGATTACAAGCCGACGGTCGCCTATTTGGGGCCCGAAGCTTCATTTACTCATGTGGCGGCAACTCACCTTTTTGGTATAAAAGGCTTAGTGCCCCAGCCGACAATACCCGATTGTATAGAAGCTGTAACCGAAGGGCATGTCGCATATGCAATTGTACCGCTTGAAAATGCATTGGAAGGCTCCGTGCCGATGACGATCGATTATTTATTCCACGGAAGCGAACTGTTCATTAACGCGGAAATTTCAATACCGATTGAACAGCATATGATGGTGAACAAAAAGTGGAAGGATGACTTGGAGCGGCTTGAATCAGTTCGTTCCCATCCGCATGCCCTTGCGCAATGCCATAAATATTTGCAATATCATTACCGCCGTACCCCGTTGATACAAACGACATCGACAGCAGCCGCCGCTAAGTACATTTCTGAAAATCCGGAACTGTGCATCGCTGCAATCGGTAATCGCTTGGCAGCAGAAAAATACGGCTTACATATCGCAGAAGAAAATATCCACGATTTTCATTTCAACCATACACGGTTTGTCGTTCTGTCTTTGAGGAAAGGGTATTTGGAAGTTCCAGGTCATTCAGAGTTGCCAAAAACGACACTTATGGTCAAGTTGCCTGAGGACGACCGTTCAGGAGTGCTTCATCAAATACTTTCAGTTTTTGCATGGCGAAAGCTGAATTTGAGCAAAATCGAATCCAGGCCGATGAAAACCGGGTTAGGAAATTATTTTTTCATCATCGATATATTGGAAAGCGAAGAGCATCCGATGATGAGAGGTGCACTAGAGGAGCTTGCAGCGCTCAATTGCACGGTTCGCTCATTCGGATCTTATTTTACGTACGAACAAAAACCTTCACGCTAAATCATTTTAGCTTGGAGGTTTTTTCGTTTTGCAAAGGATAGAAGCCTGAGGGACATCAGTTTTTCGAATGAATATTACAGGCATTTTCACAATATACATACAAGAGAGAGGGCGCCTAGCTTAAAAAATGCGTCACATAGACGGGCGTTCGTTCATACGATGGATTGATGGAAGGGGGATTTTGTTAGTGGATGTCCATATTGTTGTAAAAGGGGATACGTTGTGGAAAATTGCACGACAGTACGGTATCCCTTTTGAAGATTTGAAAAGGGTGAATGCCCATTTAGCAAACCCGGATTATATCGTTCCGGGGATGAAGATTTTCTTGCCGAAGAAAAAAACTGCAGCTCAGCCGAGTGAGAAGGGCAAGGAAAAAATGCCGGAAAAAGTGAAGCATCAGCAAGTTGCGCCTTCTATGCCTCCTGCGATGGAAAAGCCGAGCAAGCCGCAGCAACCGATCCCAATGCCACGGGTTGAAAAGGAATTTGAAATGCCGAAGCCGCCATCCGTTCCAATGCAGCCAATGCCGCCTGCGCCTGTTCAGCAGCCGCCTGCCGCGATGACACCGCTGCCTGAACCTATGCCGTCCATACCGCCTGCAGCCCCGATGCCGCCAATGGCCATGCCGCAATTTTTCCAACCAATTATGCCGGTTCCATGCGGTTGGATGCCGATCTACGATGCGGATTGTGCACCGATGACATTCCCAAGTTTCACACAGCAAATGCCTATGCCAACCATGCCGGCACCACCAATGCCGACACAAGTCATGCCAACACAAGAATCGCCGATGGCACCTGCTCAAATGGGAGTAAGGCCACCTGCACTCGATATGACCGAGGATCTAGATGACTATGATGAATCGCCAATCTATCCGGGAAGAGGTCCTGGAGTTGCCCCACCTTATCCGGTTAGAGGGTGGGAATTGATGGAGTCCCCTATGATGATGGAGGAAGAATCACCGGAAGATATGGATTTCACCCCTCCAGAGCAAGCGTATATGCCGCAAATGGTATCGCCGGAGTTTCAAAATCCGTATGGCATGATGATGCAGCCGCAGCAACCATTCGCTTTCGGTAATCCTTGCATGCCAATTCATCATTGCGGTTGTGGTTGCCCTCCTCATGGTTTCTACGGAGTTGCTCCAACCGAAATGAACCCGAATTATATGATGCCAATGCAAGTGAGCCCAATGCAAATGTATCCGATGCCGATGAACCAAATGCCGATGAACCAAATGCCGATGAACCAAATGCCGATGAACCAAATGCCGATGAACCAAATGCCAATGAACCAAATGCCGATGAACCAAATGCCGATGAATCCAATGCAGATGCAGCCAATGCAGATGCAACCATTCTACCCTATGGATAATTGCGGATGTGGTTGCTGACCGGCGTATGGTGCCGGAAAAGAATATCCGTAAAGTGAAACAGAATGTTTGGAAGATGGTGGAAGGAGAGTCCTCCTACTCTCTAAAGCGTTATACGACGCGATCAACTGCAGTAAAAGTGGAATATGTACACAGACAGCTTCATGCAATTCGATTTCCGCATATTGTGCCTATCATTCCAACTGACGATCCGTTATTCATCATGCAACCATGGATCGAAGGGACAAAACCCGTCAACTTCAGAAGAAGAATCGATCGGACGGATTCCCTTATGGCCCTCAAAGCGTTGCACCAAACAAAGGAGCAGATCGACTGGGACGCCTCCCCTTATCTGCATCGATATCAGCTCTTGGATAAATGGCAGGAAAGACTGGATCGGTTTATCGACAATCGCGACGCGTGCGGGAAGTTTATAAGGAAACAAGCGGTTGACGAAATCATTATGTATGGGAAGGAAGCCCTTCCCATACTAAAGAAAAATTACCGCAAACTTTCAGGCTATACGCTGCTTCATGGGGATGTCGTGCATCACAATATTCTCCGAGATGGAAACGGAATCATCCGCTTCATCGATTTTGACCTAGCATGTACTGGGCCTCCTGGAACGGAATTGGCGCTATGGATGCACCGTGTCTTGCCAAATGTGTGTTACAATTTAGAATTTCTTTTGGCGGAGCAATCATCTTTGAACAATTTGGATAATGCCTCGAAATCGATGTTGCTTTATCCTAATGAGTTGTTAAGGGAATGGCTGCACCTTTTGAACATGCCGGAAGCAAAGCAGGAAAGTCTCGCAAGAAAGCTTATCCCTTTTACGGAATATGCTCTCTCTTCATGGCCGAAGCTATGGTATGATATAGAACGGAACATGAAGTAGGAGGATGCATAATGGCTGGCCATTCAAAGTGGAAAAATATCCAAAACCGTAAAGGCGCACAAGACGCGAAACGAGGAAAAATATTTCAAAAGATGTCAAGGGAGCTATATGTAGCCGCGAAATCAGGCGGCGGAGATCCAGACATGAATCCTGCGCTCCGTCTTGCAATAGAGAAATCGAAAAGCTTCAATGTGCCGAATGATGTCATAAAACGAGCGATCGAAAAAGCGACTGGCACAGGTGCGGATGAAAACTATGAGGAAGTCGTCTATGAAGGATATGGACCTGGAGGTGTAGCGGTTCTTGTACAATGTCTGACAGAGAACCGAAACAGGACAGGGCCGAATATCCGTGTAGCTTTCAATAAAAACGGCGGCAGCTTAGGGGAAAGCGGTTCAGTCGGCTATCTATTCAACCGTAAAGGACGCTTGTTTGTCGAGCGTACGGAGGAAACCGACGAAGAAGCGATTATGCTTGCCGCATTGGAAGCGGGAGCTGAGGATATCGAGTCGACAGAAGACGGCTTTGAAATCATTACAGAGCCTTCCAGCTTCATGGAAGTGAAGGAAGCACTAGAAGCTGAAGGAATTGAATTTATTTCAGCGGAAGTGGAAATGATTCCGACGATCTATACAGAATTGCAAGGTGATAATGCCGAGCAATTTGAAAAGATGATTGATGCTTTGGAAGACGATGATGACGTACAAAACATATATCATAACGCAAGCGAATGAGCCGCCTCATCAGCGGCTTTTTCTATTTTTTGTTAGTTGAAAAAAGTATAGCTGATCGGAGCGGAAGGCGGCGACTCCAGCTGGAAAGCGAGGCAGGGGAGACCCCGCAGGGAGCGTAGCGACTGAGGAGGCTTACCGCTCGCCCGCGGAAAGCGTCCGCCTGTAGCGTAAATCCATTTTTATGTGTTAAAGGACTTCCACATCAATAGGTAGAAAACCCGTTCGTATGCTATAATAGTTTCGATACTTTAGGGGGAGAATGACTTGTACGATTACATTAAAGGAACAATCACCCGGGTAACACCCGAATACATAACGCTCGAACAAGGCGGCATCGGCTGGCAGATCATGACGCCTAATCCATATGCTTTTCATCAAACAGAAGAGGTCCAGCAAGTATTCACGTATTTGCATGTCCGTGAAGATATGCAATGGTTACTCGGCTTCAAATCACTTGAACAGCGTGAGTTGTTTAAGAAGCTCATCACCGTTTCGGGAATCGGTCCGAAGGGTGCGCTCGCCATATTAGCAAGCGGCATTCCATCCCAAGTGATTGGAGCAATCGAAAGGGAAGACGAAGCATTCCTCGTACAGTTCCCGGGAGTCGGAAAAAAGACGGCCCGTCAAATGATCCTAGACCTTAAAGGGAAGCTCGGAGACCTATTCACGGAAATCGAAATGCCGGATGATGTGACGTTGCTTTCCATGGCGGAAAACGGTGCTTTGGAAGAAGCCATCCTCGCACTGCAGGCGCTCGGCTATTCGCAACGGGAATTAGCAAAAGTGAAGACGGAGATGCAAAAGGAAGAGCTGGATACAGAAGGCTATATGAAGCTTGCATTGCGCCTGCTTTTGAAACAAAAATAATATTATTTGAATGAGGAAGGAGGAGCGGTGCATGGAACGGGTCATTTCAAGTGAACAATCCAATTATGACGACAGCTTCGAACAATCTTTGCGACCTCAGACGTTGCAGCAATATATTGGACAGGAGACTGTAAAGGACAATCTGAGTATTTTCATTCAAGCCGCGAAAGGCAGAAGTGAAAGCTTAGACCATGTCTTGTTATACGGTCCGCCTGGACTTGGGAAAACGACGCTTGCGACTGTCATCGCAAACGAAATGGGCGTCAATGTGAAGATGACGAGCGGGCCAGCGATTGAAAGGCCAGGAGATCTGGCGGCCGTAGTTTCGTCATTAGAGCCAGGCGATGTTCTTTTCATTGATGAAATCCACCGGTTGAACCGATCGATCGAGGAAGTTCTATATCCGGCTATGGAAGACTTTTGTCTCGACATCGTTGTTGGAAAAGGTCCTTCCGCCAAATCGATTCGCCTTGACCTTCCGCCATTTACGCTAATTGGTGCAACAACGAGGGCTGGTTCGTTATCAGCCCCGCTTCGTGACCGTTTTGGCGTGCCGCTCCGCCTTGAATATTATGGGGAAGGCCCGTTGAAGGAAATCGTAATCAGAAGTGCAAGCCTATTCGATGTCGATATTGACTCCAATGCGGCGGTTGAAATAGCTAGACGCTCGAGGGGGACTCCTAGAATCGCCAACCGCCTCCTACGCAGAGTGCGTGATTACGCCCAAGTGCGCGGAGACGGCAGCATTACGATGGATATCGCAAGGGAAGCGCTTGAAATGCTGCAAGTCGATTCACACGGGCTTGATCATATTGACCATAAATTGCTTGTCAGTATGATTGAACGGTTCCGCGGCGGGCCGGTCGGAATTGATACGATTGCGGCAAGCATTGGCGAGGAGTCGATCACGATCGAGGACGTTTATGAACCTTACTTGCTGCAAATCGGGTTCATTCAAAGGACACCGCGTGGCCGAATTGCAACTAAACTCGCATATGATCATTTCGGTTACGTGGTCCCCGACGCGCTTACGTAATACTAATACAAGTAGTTCAATACTGGATAAAAGGAGTTCACCCGCATTATGGATGTAAATGATTTTGATTTTGAGTTGCCGGAAAGTCTCATTGCACAAACGCCTCTCGAAGATCGGACCGCTAGCAGATTGATGGTTTTGGATAAAGTTACGGGCGACGTCAAGCATCGTCAGTTCCGTCAAATAGTGGACGAGTTGCAGGAAGGGGATATTATCGTACTTAACGATACACGTGTCCTGCCTGCCCGTTTGATTGGGACGAAGGAAGATACAGGTGCGTCGATTGAAGTGCTCCTTCTGAAAGAGACCAGTTCGAACGAATGGGAGACGCTCGTGAAGCCTGCGAAGAGGGTGAAAGTCGGAACTGTTGTAACGTTCGGGGATGGCAGATTGGAAGCTGAATGCACTGAGATCCTTGAGCAAGGCGGAAGAATTTTTAAATTCCGCTATGAAGGGATCTTCTATGAAATCCTTGATTCATTAGGACAAATGCCGCTCCCCCCTTATATTACAGAGACGCTTGATGATCAATCGCGTTATCAGACCGTCTTTGCAAAAGAAAGAGGTTCGGCCGCGGCACCTACCGCGGGCCTTCATTTCACTGAAGAGATTCTTCAGGAGATCAAGGACAAAGGTGTAGGTGTCGAATTCATCACTTTACATGTCGGTTTAGGGACATTCCGCCCGGTAAGTGTTGACGTAATCGAAGAGCATACGATGCATTCTGAGTATTATCATGTAACCGAAAAGGCTGCTAATGCAATTAACGAAGCGAAGGCGAGAGGTGGAAACGTCATTGCGGTCGGAACGACTTCTGCGCGGACGCTTGAGACGATCGCTTCGCAAAATGACGGAAAAATAGTTCCTGCAAGCGGTTGGACATCGATATTCATCTACCCCGGCTACCAGTTCAGCATTCTAGACGGCATGCTGACAAACTTCCACTTGCCGAAATCGACATTAATCATGCTCATTTCCGCTATGGTGTCACGTGAGTATGTATTAGCCGCCTATAAGGAAGCGGTGAACGAGAAATATCGCTTCTTCAGTTTCGGAGATGCGATGTTCATAAAACCTCCACAAAAGTAAAGGGATGTAGTTCCCAAAATGGAAAGGATCAAATTAAATGGCAGCAATTACTTACGAACATATAAAAACATGCAAGCAGACAGGGGCTCGTCTCGGCATCGTCCATACGCCACATGGGTCATTCGAAACACCGGCCTTCATGCCTGTCGGGACGCAAGCGACTGTGAAGACGATGTCACCAGAGGAACTGAAAGAGATGGGTGCCGGCATTATCCTCGGCAACACGTATCATCTTTGGCTCCGCCCAGGACATGACGTTATTAAGGAAGCGGGCGGTCTCCATAAATTTATGAACTGGGATCGACCGATCTTGACGGATTCAGGCGGATTTCAAGTGTTTTCATTAAGTGAATTCCGTAAAATTGAAGAAGAAGGCGTCCATTTCCGTCATCACCTAAACGGAAGCAAGCTTTTCCTAAGCCCTGAAAAAGCGATGGAAATCCAAAATGACCTCGGTTCGGATATTATGATGGCTTTTGACGAATGTCCACCGTATCCCGCGACATTCGAATATATGAAGGCGAGTGTGGAGAGGACTTCAAGATGGGCGGAGCGTTGTCTGAAAGCCCATGCTCGTCCAGAGGATCAGGCGCTATTCGGAATTGTCCAAGGGGGCGAATTTGAAGAACTTCGCAAACAAAGCGCGAAAGACCTTGTCTCGCTAGACTTCCCTGGATATGCAATCGGCGGATTGTCCGTCGGTGAGCCGAAAGACGTCATGAATCGCGCTCTAGAATTTACGACTCCGCTATTACCGGAAAACAAACCGCGCTATTTAATGGGTGTTGGTTCTCCAGATTCCTTAATTGACGGGGCGATCCGCGGTGTGGACATGTTTGACTGCGTATTGCCGACACGTATCGCGAGGAATGGGACGCTCATGACTAGCGAAGGGCGCCTCGTCGTTAAAAATGCAAAATACGAGAGGGATTTCGGGCCATTGGATCCGAATTGCGATTGCTATACTTGTAAAAACTACAGCAGAGCTTATATACGCCACTTGATCCGAGCGAACGAAACATTCGGCATCCGATTGACATCCTACCACAATCTCTACTTCTTACTACGGTTGATGGATCAGATCAGGGACGCAATCCGCAATGATCGTCTCGGGGACTTCAGGGAAGAATTTTTTGAACAATACGGATTTAATAAACCAAATGCAAAAAACTTTTGAATCTTGTATAATGAACCGAGAAGAGGGGGGAAGAAAATGAATGGTGATATGTTCGGTACGTTGCTACCAATAATTGCGATGTTCGCAATCATGTGGTTCCTATTGATTCGACCTGCACAAAAAAGGCAAAAACAGACAAAGCAAATGCAAGAGAGTTTGAAACGCGGCGATAAAGTTATTACAATCGGCGGTCTTCACGGCGTAATTGACGCTGTTGATGACACATCCGTCTTTTTGAAAGTCGCAGACGGCACAACATTGCAATTCGATAGACAAGCTGTCGGGCGCGTTGTGGATGCAAGCGCATCATAATAATATTCATGTTCAAAGAGGTGGTTTCACAGTTGTAACTGTGAACCACCTCTTTTTCGTTCTTGTATATTCCTGTTCAGGATAAGGCATCCTTTCTTGGAAAGGAGGGAATGTAGTGAATGAATTTTTGATTGTCGGATTCAGGACGATTTTTTTATATGCATTCCTTGTGTTCATCCTAAGGGTGATGGGGAAGCGTGAAGTAGGTGAATTAGGCGTCATCGATGTTGTCGTATTTATCATTATGGCAGAAGTCGTTGCTTTTTCATTGGAATCACCCGAGAAAAAAATTATCCACTCTATATTTCCAGTTCTCCTTCTTCTTGGCATCCAGTTGCTGACTTCCTATATATCCTTGAAAAGTAAAAAGTTCAGGGATGTCGTCGATGGAGACCCCACCTTGATCATACAGGATGGTGTTATTCAGGAAGACCAGATGAGAAAACATAGATATAATCTGGATGACCTATTCCAACAGCTCCGAGAGCAGCAAATCGGTTCAGTGCGGGAAGTATCCTATGCATACTTGGAGCCTTCCGGTAATTTGTCCGTATTCACGAACGAGAACTCTCAGCCGGTCCTTGCCCTCATTTCTGACGGCATAATCCAAAGCCGCCATGTCAAGATAATCGGGAAATCTGATGAATGGCTCGTTCAGGAGTTGAAAGAACAAGGTGTGAATGACGTAAAACAAATTTTTTATTGTTCATTTGAAGAGGGGAAACTGCACTTCCAATTAAAGAAAGATTATCAGTAAATTTTAGTAAGTCTTTTGAGCATAAGTACATCGTTTTTCTTCACTTGCCCGAACAGCAGCAAGATGACTAATAGAAATACGGTCGTAATGACGCATTCAGTCAACAATCCAAATTGGCCAATAGGGACGAAAATCGGTCGAATGACTGCTGTCATGATGAAGGCTGCATATGGCAGGGCGAACATCGTGAAGCCGGCTGCCGCGGCCTTGTTTTTCCGCAAGGTTGCAATATGGAGGAAAGAAGTGACTAGGACCCCGAATCCGATTGCAAGTACTGCCCCGGTCTCCTGCAATCCAGGCTGGGATGCTAATACGAACATGACACCCAATTTGGCAATTCCTCCGTAAACCGAGTTCATCATTCCCGCTTTTGCATCTCCGGTTGCTTGCAAAATGGAATACAAAGGACTTTGGATGTAATAAAAGAAAAAGATTGGAGCCAACAACGACATATAGGAGCCGCCATCGCTAATATGGAAAAGCTTTTCCGCTAATTCCTGACCGTGAATATAAAATACAGCTGCCGCAAAAGCACCAGTCAAGGCGGAAAGGCGCAACGCCAAATGGATTCGCTCTTTAAGTTTTTGCTTATTGCTTGAAGCGGCAGCTCCGCTCACGGCTGGCACGAGCACGACAGACAACGCGTATGGGATGAACGAGGGGAAGAGCAGCAATGGGATGAGAACACCTGAGATGACCCCATAGAGCGATGTGGCGGCAACTGCCCCGACTCCTGCCATTGAAAGGGCGCGCAAAAAAATGATCGGTTCGAGGAACCACGTGAATGTGCCGAATAACCTGCTTCCTGATGATGGAAGCGCAATGGAAAGAAGCGGCTCCATCGGATATCGTACATTTTTTTGCGCAGGCTTTCTGTCCCGGCGTTTATGCTGTTGATATTTGAACAAAAGATAACCGGCTGACAGCCCTTCCGCCAATAATGTGATGCCCATCGCATAGGCGGCATTCATCGGATTATTTTCCGGAACGAGTAGAATAGGCAATAGCCAAGTAATTAATACAATCCGGAATAATTGTTCAATGATTTGAGACCAGGCCGTTTCTTCGATCCTGACAATTCCTTGAAAATATCCACGAATCAACCCGCAAACAGCGGCAATCGGAATGATGGCAATCCCTACATATAAGGTAGTGGAAGTTGCTGCGCTCCCTAATAAGGTTTCCGATAAAAATGGGATGAATAATATGGATAGCGGGATGAATATCGCACCTGTAAAAATTGTAATGAAAGTCGCCGTCCTCATGACAGCAGGAAGCTTCACTGTCTCGCCTTTCACTTTCAATTCTGCTATCACCTTCGCGACTGCAATCGGCACACCCAATTGGACGAGCGAGAGAAAAAATATGAAAGCGGGGTAGGCGGTCATATAAATGCCGACCGCTTCTTCTCCCGCAACTCGCATGAATTGGATGCGATAGACGAATCCCAATAGCTTGGACATGAAAACGGCAATCATCAATATGGCAGTTCCACGGATGAAAGTGGACAATGAAAACAACTCCTTCTCAATTCCGGTCATTTCGTATACACTAAATCTATGCATGGGTTTGTCTATTTACGACTGAACGGGAAAGGGATGGAGAACGTGACGATTCAATTCGAACAAATATTTAAACATGCCATACCTGCTATTCAAAGCAAGAGGGATGAATTCCGTCTATACGGCTATCCAACGGTGACAAATGAAGAAATATGGAAATATTGCATCCGTAAAAAATGGCGGAAGAAAAATGTGTCGACAATGCGGATCCATGAAATTGTAAATGGCGTGTTGTCATTGACTCCTGCTGAATTTATGACATATACACAAATCGAGGAACAAAGGGGTTCCAACTGGTTCTCGGATCTGAACAGTGATGAGTTGCAGCTGCTCCTTTCACCGAAAAGTAAATCATGAGCAACTGTTCTACGAACGTCCAACTATTTGACAGATGCTATTCTCTGTTTCATAATTGGAGTGTTATATTTTTTTAAAAACTGTACATAGCAATCGTCTTAGCGCTCCACGTACAGAGGGGGAACTAATTTATGAAGAAAAGAAGCCGGATCGTATCGTTTCTGTTATTGCTCGTCTTGTTGGGATCATTGATAGGCGGTACGGTAAAACCGATTATTAAAGATGTACGGCTCGGCCTGGATCTGCAAGGGGGCTTCGAAGTCCTTTATGAGGTTCAGCCACTTAAAGGTAAAGAAGGCCAAAAAATTACGGAAGATATTGTAGCCGATACAGCGGGCGCATTACGTAACCGTGTCGACGTGTTAGGAGTAAGTGAGCCGATCATTCAAGTCGAATCAAATAATAGGATTCGTGTGCAATTAGCCGGTGTGGAAGATCAGGAATCGGCTCGTGAGCTATTATCCACTCAAGCAAACCTGACATTCAGGGATGCTGACGACAATCTTATGTTAGATGGAAACGATTTGAAAGAAGGAAAGGCGAAAGCCAACTTCGGTCAAAATGGCAATCCTGTCGTTACACTTGAGATGAAAGACCCTGATAAATTCGGGCAAGTGACAGCTGATATTAAAGCAAAAGCTCCCGAAAACGTTATGGTCATCTGGATGGACTTTGAAGAAGGCGTCGATTCATACAAAGAGGAAAGAATGAAGGAAAAACCAAAATTCATTTCTGCACCTTATGTAAGTCAAATTATCAATTCATCTAATGTTGAAATTTCAGGAAGCTTCACAGTGGAAGAAACTAAGAGCTTGGCAGGTATTTTGAATGCCGGGGCACTCCCAGTCCATCTCGAAGAAATATATTCTACTTCTGTTGGTGCTCAATTCGGAGCACAGGCGTTGGATAAAACGATTCTTGCTGGAATTGTTGGTGTATCTCTTATTTTCATTTTCATGCTAATTTATTACCGTATTCCTGGATTTGTGGCAGTTATTACACTATCCGTCTATATCTACCTGATCCTTACTGTCTTCACAAGCATTAACGGAGTTCTTACACTTCCGGGAATTGCAGCTCTGATGCTCGGGGTCGGTATGGCAGTCGATGCGAATATCCTGACATACGAGAGGATTAGAGAAGAACTCCGTGTAGGGAAATCAGTAAAGACAGCTTTCTCGGTAGGTGCGAAATCTGCGTTCACTGCCATTTTGGATGCCAATATCACAACTTTGCTCGCAGCTGTTGTCCTCTTCATTTTCGGGACGAGCTCCGTCAAAGGCTTTGCAACAATGCTAATCATCAGTATCCTAGTCAGCTTCTTGACAGCTGTTTGGGGTTCACGTCTATTGCTGGGTCTTCTCGTCAATAGCGGGATGCTTGATGGCAAGACAGGTCTATTCGGAATTTCGAAAAGACGGGTCCACGCACCTGAAGATAATGTGGACACGCTTGACCTTACAACGAAATTTGACCGGTTTGACTTTGTTCACTCCCGTAAGAAGTTCTATGTCATTTCGATGGCATTGATTATTGCTGGCATCATTGTTCTCGGGATCTTCAAATTAAACCTCGGGATTGACTTTGCAGGCGGTACGCGTGTTGAAATCTTATCTGACACCCCTGTAACGACTGAGGAAATCTCAAGTACCCTTGAAAAAATTGGCCACCCAGCAACGGACATAGTCATTTCTGGAGATAAGAGCAATATTGGCGTTGTACGTTACAAAGAAGAATTTAAGCAAGAAACTGTAAATAAGTTCAAAAAAGATCTAGAGGCTCACTTCGGTGCGGACCCGAATATTTCAACTGTTTCCGATACAGTTGGTAAAGAGCTTGCGAAAAATGCGTTGAAAGCATTGCTAGTCGCCGCACTTGGAATCGTCATTTATGTCGCATTCCGTTTCGAATGGCGCATGGGCGTATCATCCATTATCGGCCTGATTCATGATGCGTTTTTCATGGTCGCGGTATTCAGTATATCGAGACTGGAAGTGGACATTACATTCATCGCTGCCGTATTGACGATTGTCGGATATTCAATTAACGATACGATCGTAACGTTCGACCGGATCAGGGAGAATCTGCATAAGATTGGCAAAATCGATAACGTGAATGTTTTGGCAGATATCGTCAATAAATCACTCCGTCAAACATTGGGACGTTCAGTGAACACGGTCCTGACAGTTGTTTTTGTCGTCGTCGCATTGATTGCCCTCGGAGCGGAAGCAATCCGTCCATTCTCGATCGCTTTGCTCATCGGATTGCTCGCAGGAACGTATTCTTCCATCTTCATCTCAGCTCAAATCTGGTTTGACTTGAAGAAGAAAGAACTTGAAAAAGCGGGCACATTGAAAGTTGATAAAGAGAAAAAACAATGGGGTTCTGACGAGCCGGTAGTCTAACGACTGCAGCTCCACAGACGTTTCAAACCTCTACGGAACAGGGTATACTTTATGTATATCCTGTTTCTTATTTTGGACGAAAAGGAAGGTGGAGAAGGATGAAGATGCAATGGTCGTTAATACTCAGTATTCTATTCGCCATCATCATAGCTGTATTCGCCATACTTAATGTTGAACCTGTCCAAGTGAACTACTTGTTCGGGAAGGCACATTTGCCACTCATCCTCGTCGTTCTTTTCACAGCACTGCTCGGCGCTGCCATCAGCGGGTTTATGGCCATGTTCAGATCCATCCACGCGAATCGCCAGATCAATGAATTGAAAAAGGAAATGACCGCAAAGGAAATCACGATTGCAACACAGCAAAATGAAATAGCTGCTCTTCAACATCTAGTCGAACCAATCTCTAAAGACGAGAAGCTTGAAGGTGAAATGTAAGCAAAGCATCCTCACATAGGATGCTTCAGACTGTAGACAAACACCATGAATTTGGGTGTTTGCCTACAGTCTCTTTTCTTTTAAAATAGAGATAAAGCTACAATGTTGATTTGCGCTGCGAGCGGACGCTTTCCGCGGGCACGGCTTCAGCCGCTTCCCTCGCTGCGCTCAGTCCAGGGTCTTCAGCTCGCGCTGTTCCCGCAGGAGTCGCCGCTCTCCGCTCCAATCAACGGTGTTTTCTATTAACTGAATGAGGTGATGGAAGGAATCAAATTAATGAACGCGAACAGTTGGAAATGCTGACCATAGAGCAGTTGGTTCCTCATGACCATCTGGTGCGCAAACTGGATGCCGCCCTTGATTTTTCCTTCATCTATCCATTAGTTGAAGATCTGTATTCAACCATTGGGAGACCCAGCATAGATCCTGTGGTACTGATCAAGATGATTATACCTTCGGCATCCGATCCATGCGCCAGACAATCAAGGAAATTGAAACTAACGTGGCATATCGCTGGTTCCTAGGCTTCGGCTTTCATATAGAGGTTCCTCACTTCTCCACGTTCGGGAAGAACTATGTCCGTCGATTTGCAGATACTGATCTGTTCGAGCGGATCTTCTATAAAGTTCTAAACGAGGTGGCATACCGTGGGCTTCTCAGCCCGGATCATATCTTCATTGATTCGACCCATGTGAAAGCGAGTGCGAATAAGAGAAAGTTTTAGAAGAAGGTTGTTCGTAAAGAGACGCGGGCTTATGAGAAGAGGCTCCAGGAGGAGCTCAACCTGGATCGTGAAAGGAATGGGAAGAAACCATTCCCGCCGGAAAAGTTTGAAAAGGAAGAGTATAAGGAGATAAAGGAGTCGACAACAGACCCGGAAAGTGGTTATTACGTTAAAGATGAACGGACAAAGCAGTTCGCTTATTCTTTTCACGCTGCCACGGATGAAAAAGGATTTGTACTCGCAAACATTGTCACGCTGGGGAATGTCCACGACAGCAATATGCTTGAACCATTAGTCCAGAAAATCATCGGCGAAGTAGGACGTCCAGTCGTCGTTGCCGCTGATGCAGCTTACAAAACGCCAGCCATTGCCAACTACCTTTTAGAGAAATCAGATCCTTCCTGCACTTCCGTACAAACGACCAATGACAAAGGAAGGCTTCTTCAGAAAACATGAGTATGTCTATGACGAGCATTTCGACTGCTATCTCTGTCCGGAAGGACAGGTCCTTAACTATCGAACAACCACGAAGGAAGGATACCGCCAGTATGCTTCAACTCCTTCTATTTGTGCCGCGTGTCCAGTGATCAGCCAATGCACAGAGAGTAGGAATCACCAAAAGATGATTCAACGTCATATCTGGCAAGATTACTTGGATGTAGCTGAGGACTTGCGTCACAATCATGAAATCAAACAATATACGGGAAGCGTAAAGAGACGATTGAACGTGTCTTTGCCGATGCCAAAGAAAAGCATGGCATGCGATGGACAACCCTCGGGGGACTTAAAAAAATGTCTATGCAGGCGATGCTGACTTTTGCTGCCTTAAATCTTAAGAAGCTGGCCAGTTGGACGTGGAGAGCGCCGGCTATGGAGGCTAAAATGAAACCCTGTCTTAAAGGATTACCAGTTGATTGGAGTGCAGGGCGGCGACTCCTGGGGGATTAGCGCAGCGTGAAGACCCCGCAGGAAGAGCCGTTACGACGAACGGCTCTTGCAACTAAAAGCGTAGCGTTAGGAGCAGCCTGGTGCCTTAATTTCTGCATAGTTCGCAGAAATACGGCAAAGCGAACCCTTCGCTGTTCGCTTGGCTGAGGGCAAGCCCCCCGGAAAGCGTCCGCCCGGAACGGAAATCAACGTTATTTCAGTCTACTGACAGTTAATATGTACATGTTTAAGATCGAGTAGGAGGGAGCGATTAACTCCCGACCTCTCACACCACCGTACGTACCGTTCGGTATACGGCGGTTCAATTAAGATTGTTGACGCAAAGCTTCGTAACGAGATATTAGACTTTTGAGCCCTCGGGAACTCCAATAGGAGTTCCCGAGGGTTCTGTGTAGTATAGGACTTTTAGAAATTCTCCAGTAGCTCTTGCGTGAATTTCCCCATTCATATGCCTTCCCTATCGGGATGCCTAATCCGATGAGTTTCCTCGTCTTTGTACAAGGTTTCTTCCAATCCTTCCATATACACATCCGGAGTCTTCTTTTAATCCAAGAATCGAACTTAACGAACACGCTTGGCGTGTCTGCCAAAGCGAAATATCCGCACCAACCCATAAGGTATTGGTTGAGTTTGTTTATCCGATATTCCATGGAGTAGGGTTTCTTCCTTGAGGTGATTTCCCTGATTTTAATCTTCATCCGTTTCACACTTTCCTTGGCAATACGAACCTTCGGTTCCTTACCACTGGTGAAACTGAAGCCAAGGAATTTCCTCTTCCACGGACGGTCAACTGCGGATTTATATAGATTCACCTTCAACTTAAGCTTTCCTTCGATAAAAGAGGTGATGGAGTTTATGACCCGATTCCCTGCTTTCTTTGTTTTCACATAGATATTGCAGTCATCAGCGTATCGGACAAATTTGTGACCTCTCTTCTCTAACTCTTTATCCAGTTCGTCAAGGACTATGTTGGAGAGAAGGGGACTCAATGGTCCTCCTTGCGGAGTACCTTCGTCACTGTTTGTCACGAGACCATTTATCATGATGCCCGATTTCAAGTATTTACGGATCAACTTAAGGAGACGCTTGTCTTTGATTCTTTTCGCAAGTGTCCCCATGAGCCTGTCATGGTTTACCTTGTCAAAGAATTTCTCCAGGTCCATATCGACAACCCAACGATTTCCTTCCTGTATATATCCTTTCGCTTTCCTCACTCCGTCATGGGCACTTCGATTTGGTCGAAATCCGTAACTATGGTCTGAAAACGTAGGGTCGTATAGGGAAGTTAACACTTGGGCTATCGCCTGTTGAATGAAGCGGTCTATCACGGTAGGGATGCCTAATAGACGCACGCCTCCGTCAGGTTTCGGGATTTCGACCCTGCGGACAGGTTGCGGTTCATAGGTTCCCTGAAGGAGCTCCATCTTCATGGAATCCCAGTGTTTCAGGAAATGCTTCCGTAGGTTTTGTACAGGCATTTCATCCACACCGTGGCTTCCTTTATTGCGCTCCACCCGTTTTAGGGCAAAAAGCAAGTTTTCACGTGATAGTATTCGCTCCATCAACATGTGTTACGCCTCTTTCCGTGAACAACGGTTCTTCTTATGCCAGTCCTGCTCCACCATCCCGAAGTCCCCAGTGGGATTCACCACTTCCTCCTTCGGGCATGCCTTATCGGTTATCTATGTTCTTCACAGGTTACTGATTGCCAAGATGTTGTTCTCTCTTAATTGTTCAGCCCTTCCCATTCTTCTCGAGTTCGAATGGTACTATGGCTTCTGCTGACTTCTGATTGTTCAGCTATCCATCACTGGATAGGTTACCAAGTGTACTTGGCGTGTCAATCAGACCTCCCCAGGTAAGAACGTAGTCTTTCCCTCCACCTATCTGCTTCATCTACTACATACGACCTTCAGCAGAAAGGGCTTTGTTTTGTTTGGCAAACTCACCCAATCGTACATAGCCTTATATGAAGTTCGTGTTCCTCAGACCGGAGGTTTGCCGCCCGCTTCCTTCAGATTCCACGTCACCATGGACACCCTTGCGTTAGGCTAACCGCTACTTCTGCCTTCGCGGTTCGGGACTTGCACCCTATAGACTACGCCCATGCTGGGCACACCAAAAGGGTTGGAAATCTATGATTTCCAACCCATTTGTCTACAGTCTGAAGCATCCTCACATAGGATGCTTTTTTAATGCGTAGAAATCTCTCAAATATTAAATTTGCTCCAAAGAGCATATCCCCTTTAAGAGTCCGTCGTCTTTCGATATAATGGGCATAAGAGGATGTGAGCCATTTTGATAGAATCGATGAAAACATGGACGATCAATCGTCCCGATGAAACAATCGTAAATACATTCATGAAAGAGCTTAGTATCCCTTCAATCCATGCTAAAATCCTCGTTTCAAGAGGCTTTTCGGATGTGGAGGAAGCTAAGTCCTTTTTAAATATGGAAGAAAGCTGTTTGCACGACCCATTTTTGCTTTACGATATGGATAAAGCAGTCGAGCGTATTTTTAAAGCGGTCGAAACGGGTGAACAGATTACTGTCTATGGAGATTACGATGCGGATGGAGTTACGAGCGTCACCGTATTGACGACTGCTCTCGAACAGCTTGGTGCGAACGTTGACTTTGCCATTCCGAACCGGTTCGAACACGGCTATGGGCCGAATATCGAGTTGTTTGATGAATTGCACAAAAAGGGCACTTCATTGATCATCACTGTCGATAATGGGATCTCTGGTTTGGACGCAGTTGCTTACGCCAAATCCGTCGGGATGGATATCATTGTGACCGATCACCATGAAATCGGGGATGAACTTCCGATAGCAGATGCAATCATTCATCCGCGGCATCCGGAAGGGAATTATCCTTTCGGCGAGCTTGCGGGTGTAGGCGTTGCCTTTAAGTTGGCTTGTGCCTTGTTAGGAGAAGTGCCGGAAGAGCTGTATGAAATTGCTGCTATCGGCACTGTCGCCGACCTCGTTCCGTTGAAGGATGAAAACAGATTCATCGTCAAGGAAGGGATCAGGCGGATGAGGAGGTCGGAACGGCCAGCCATTCAGGCGCTCGTAAAAGTGAGTGGAACCGATCAGCATACTCTATCCGAGGAATCACTCGGTTTCATGATCGGCCCGCGATTGAATGCACCAGGGCGTTTAGGTAGTGCGGATCCAGCCGTCCATTTGTTGAAAACGGAAGATCGGTTGGAAGCCATGACGATTGCCCAGCAGTTGGATACGTTGAATAAGGAAAGACAGGCGCTCGTCACTAAAATAGCGGATGAGGCGGATCAGGCGATGATTGACATGTATGGAGATATGCTGCCGTATGTCATCGTCATTGCAGGGGAAGGCTGGAATCCAGGCGTCGTTGGTATTGTTGCATCCCGGTTGACCGAAAAGTATTATAGACCGTCAATTGTCCTTTCCCTAGACCGCGAAACGGGAATTGCGAAAGGTTCCGGCCGGAGCATTGCGGGTTTTGATTTATTCAAAGAGCTTTCGAAGACTGCGGATGTCCTTTCCCATTTTGGAGGCCATGAGATGGCGGCGGGTATGTCGCTTCCGCTGGAAGATGTCGATACGCTCCGCGGTCGATTGAATGATCAAGGGAAATTGAGTTTGACAGACGATATGCTCACTCCGCAATTGAAGATCGATGTTCCGCTTGAAGTCGGAGAAATCGATGTCGAAGTTTTGGAAGCGATGGAATTGCTTCGACCATTCGGAGTGTCGTTTGAAAAGCCAGTTTTTTTAATTGAAAACCTTTCTGCATCTTCCGTGAGAAAAATCGGTGCAGCAAAAAATCATCTGAAGCTTGAATTGTCCGATGGGGTGGATTCACTCGACGTCATCGGCTTTGGAAATGGGTCAATTGCTGACGAAATGAGTCCAGGCGTAACACTATCCGTCACCGGGGATTTACAGGTGAATGAATGGAACGGCCGTAAAAAACCGCAAATGTTGCTTAATGATATCCAGTCAAAAGATCGGCAGTTATTCGACTTGCGAGGGATACGAGAGCCGAATCGCTGGATTTCCATCATCCCGAAAAAAGATAATTTATTTATTGCATTCCAAGAAACATCAATCCCTTATTTCAAACCGATTTTGAATAATATGGAAATCCATCAGTTCGGCCAAGTGGAGCTGTCTGAAACTGACCATGTGATCATATTGGATATGCCGGCAGGGACGGAGCAGATGAAAGAATTGATTGAAAAGACGAATCCGAAACGGGTGTACGCCCATTTCTTCGTCAATGAATCGCTGTATTTTGAAGGGATTCCGAGTCGTGAGCATTTCGGCTGGTATTACAGCTTCTTGAAGAAGCGGGGCACGTTTGATTTGCGTAAGCAAGTAGAGGAATTATCTAAGCATAGAGGTTGGAAGGTCGAAACAATTTATTTTATGACAAAGGTGTTTTCTGAGCTTGGATTTGTTAAGATAGAGAGTGGTCTTGTTCATGTCATGGAGGATGCAGGGAAGAAAAGCCTTTCCGAGGCACCTTCTTACCAACAGAGAGAGCGTCAGATCGAATTGGAAAAGATGCTTGTATATGCACCATATATGGAACTGAAAAATTGGTTCGATGAAATTTGCAAAGAAACCGTCAATAGGGAGGAACAATTATGGATTTGAAAAGTTTCGTGACAATCGTCCCGGACTATCCGAAAGAAGGCATCAGCTTTAAAGATATTACAACAATCATGGATAACGGGGAAGCGTATAAATATGCGACCGATCAGATTGTCGAATTTGCAAGGAAAGTAGGGACGGATATTATCGTCGGTCCCGAAGCGAGGGGCTTCATCATCGGATGTCCTGTCGCGTATGCATTGGAAGTAGGTTTTGCACCAGTCCGTAAACCAGGTAAATTGCCGCGGGAGACAATCGCGGTCGAATACGATCTTGAATACGGCAAGGATTCTTTGACAATCCATAAGGATGCCATCAAGCCTGGTCAACGTGTGTTGATCGTGGACGATCTGCTTGCTACAGGCGGAACGGTCGGCGCAACTGTTGAACTTGTTGAAAAGTTAGGTGGAGTAGTTGCAGGATGCGCTTTCTTGATTGAGCTGTCCTATTTGAATGGCCGTGAAAAACTGGAAGGCTATGATATTCAAGCACTTATCACTTATTGATGAAAGACCCTCCGCGGAAAAGCGGAGGCTCTTTTTTTAGTTCTAAGGGCTTTACATTCTTGCCGGTTTATACATACAATAGAATTATCTTTAATTTTTTTGCGGAATTAGTTGAAAGGAGTAGAAAAATGGCGAAAAATCGTGACATGACGGCAGAAGATATATTTGAAATCGTTGCATCGTATATGAATGAACAGCATGTCGCGTTCGTCAAAAAGGCGTATGAGGCAGCGAAGGCTGCTCATGAAGGACAATTCAGAAGTTCTGGTGAACCATATATACTTCACCCTATCCAAGTGGCAGGCATTTTAGCAGAGTTGCAGATGGATCCTTCCACAGTCGCCGCAGGTTTCCTCCATGATGTCGTGGAGGATACTGATGTTAGCCGCGAAGATATCATTCATGAATTCGGTGAAGAAGTGGCGAAGCTCGTTGACGGCGTGACGAAATTGGAAAAGCTTAAATTCAAATCGAACGAGGAAAAACAGGCAGAGAACCACCGCAAAATGTTCATTGCGATGGCGAGAGATATCAGAGTCATTCTTATTAAGCTTGCGGACCGTCTCCATAATATGCGGACATTGAAACACGTCTCGGATGAAAAGCAACGGAGGGTAGCATCTGAAACTCTTGATATTTTCGCACCGCTTGCACATCGGCTCGGAATTTCCACAATCAAATGGGAACTGGAAGACACTGCACTTCGTTATTTGAATCCTCAGCAATATTACCGGATTGTGAACATGATGAAGAAAAAACGGGATGAGCGGGAAAAGTATTTATTGAACGTCATGGATACGATACGGGCGGAAATAGCAGAAATGGGTATCGAAGCTGATATTAATGGCAGACCTAAGCATCTGTATTCCATTTACCGTAAAATGATCCTGCAGAATAAGGAATTCAATGAAATTTATGATCTTCTTGCCATCCGTATCATCGTCAATAGCATTAAGGATTGTTATGCGGTGCTTGGAATCATCCATACGTTATGGAAACCGATGCCGGGAAGGTTCAAAGACTATATTGCAATGCCGAAACAGAACCTTTATCAATCTATCCATACAACAGTAGTCGGTCCGGCGGGTGATCCTCTAGAAGTCCAAATCCGGACGGAGGAAATGCATAGGATCGCTGAATATGGGGTGGCGGCGCACTGGGCGTATAAAGAGGGGAAAACCGTCTCGGAGAAACCTGATAATATTGATTCCAAACTGAAATGGTTCCGGGAAATACTTGAATTCCAAAACGAGTCCTCAAATGCCGAGGAGTTCATGGAATCTTTGAAGTTCGATCTGTTTTCGGACATGGTGTACGTATTCACTCCGGATGGCGACGTCATTGAAATCCCGAAAGGCTCGGTGCCTATCGACTTTGCATACCGGGTCCATTCAGAAGTCGGAAACCGGACAATTGGTGCAAAAGTGAACGGTAAGATGGTACCGCTGGATACAGAGTTGTTCACAGGCGACATTGTCGAAATACTCACATCAAAGCAATCATTTGGACCGAGCCGCGACTGGCTGAAAATCGCCAATACTTCTCAGGCGCGGAATAAAATCCGTCAATATTTCAAGAAGCAGCTGAGGGAAGAGAATATTATCAAAGGCTCGGAACTCGTTGAAAAAGAAGTGAAACTGCAGGAATTCGATCCGAAAGCCGTCCTCACTACTGAAAATATTCAGCGGGCGATCGACAAATTCAGCTTCACTTCTGAAGAGGACATGTATGCTGCAGTCGGATCTAATGGCATAACCGCACAACAAGTCGTCAACAGGCTCGCGGAAAAGATACGCCGGGAGCGCGATCAACAGGATGCGATTGATAAAATCGTTTCAGATATGAAAGCTCCACAACCTATACGGACGACAGAATCGGGAGTGATTGTCAGAGGTCTTGAGAACTTGCTTATCCGTCTTTCAAAATGCTGCAATCCGATTCCAGGTGATGAAATTGTCGGATTCATTACGAAAGGCCGTGGTGTTTCAGTACACCGGGCAGATTGTCCGAATATCGCTACCGATGAGGACAGTGATCGGCTTATTGACGTCGAATGGTCGGTCGATATGAATAATGAACGCAAAGAGTTCCAAGTCGATATCGAAATTTCTGCATTTGACCGCCAAGGACTTCTGAATGAAGTGATGATGATGGTGGCCGATTCGAAGACACCGATTGTGGCAGTGAGCGGCAAAGCGGATCGTGATAAGCTTGCGAAAATCAGCATGACAATTAAAATTACGGATATTGCCCATTTGCATAGAATTGTGGACCGCATTAAACAAATACGTGATATCTATTCCGTGCAACGGGTGATTCATTAAGCAGGAAGGTGTTTGAATGAAAGTCGTTTTACAAAGGTCAGGCAATGCCTCCGTAACGGTCGATGGTGAAGTGACCGGCTCTATTCGGAAAGGGTATGTCCTTCTCGTTGGTATAACTCACGATGATACGGAGCAGGATGCCGACTATATTGCTAAAAAGGTCGCGGGTCTTCGTCTATGGGAGGATGAAGAAGGGAAGATGAACCGTTCCATCGATGAAGTGGATGGCGAAATCCTTTCCGTCTCCCAATTCACGTTGTACGGAGACGTAAGAAAAGGCCGCCGTCCAAGCTTCATTGAAGCGGCAAGACCGGAAAAGGCGGAGCCCATTTGGAACTACTTCAACAAAGCGCTTCGTGAGCAGGGTCTGAAGGTGGAAACCGGAGTTTTCGGTGCCATGATGGACGTAAGCCTTGTCAACGACGGTCCAGTGACGATCATTATAGAGTCGAAAAAATAAAAAACGCAGCCCCTCATAATAGGGCTGCGTTTTTGTTAATTTGCATCAAAATGATCGAGCAAGCCTTGATAAATTCCGTGCGTTGCTTGTTCACGGAACATTTCAGTCGTCAAAATTCGCTCTTCTGAGGGATTCGATAAAAATCCTAATTCGATGAGGACGGCATTTTGACGATTTTCCCGCAATACTAAAAAGTTGGCAGGCTGTGCGCCGCGATTCCGCAACGAGATTGTCGATGCTAGTCCATCATTAATGGAGGATGCGAGCGATTTTTGGCTAGTATGCGTGTAATACGTTGTGAAACCGGTAATTGACGTATCGGGATTCGCGTCGTAATGGAGGCTGATGAAAGCGTCTGCGCCTGACTGATGGCTGACAGAGACGCGTTTCCGCAATGAAACATACGTGTCGGATTCGCGCGTCATGACGACATTCGCACCAGCAGCCTTCAGCTTGGCGGACAACAACTCGGCCGTCATCAATGTGAGCAGCTTCTCGTCTGTGCCTTGCATGCCGGTCGTGCCGCGGTCATTGCCGCCGTGCCCCGCATCGACAACGATTGTAAGTCCATTTAAAGTACCGGATGCTCTAGCCGTTTTTTTCTTCGGTTTATCTATTCGTTCCGCTGATGCGACATCCCCTGTTGAAACGACCCATTTGGCTATGAAAGCCGTCTCTCCTGATGGAAGTGAGACATTATACCAATCTCCTTCCTCCCCGATTACCGTCAATTTTTCGCCGGCATTGGCCCTCACGACGATTGATGACGAAGTCGTTGCGGAAGATCGGATATTCGTGCCGTTCGTCAGCACAGTCACTTTTTTATTGCTAGATGCTGTATTGCTTTCTCTTCCTTTCACGCTTTTCGCACCAAGAGTACCGTGGAATGAATAGACCCAACCCGAAGTTTTCTTGCCTAAAGATAGACGGACCCAGTTTCCGTCGATTTCTTTAACAGAGTAGGATTCCCCTTTATGGATCAGACCGACTTTCTTTGACGATAGACCCGGCGCTTTCCTCACGTTCAGGGCATCGACCGATACGGTGAATTGATCAGAACCGATGTCAGGCTTGTCTACCGTACTTGTCTGTCTTTTTTCACTCTGCGGTATTTCAGTAATGTAATCAGTATGTACCCAACCGTCGATGCCGTTTTTGACGATGGAAGCCCATTCCCCTTGTCGTCCTGTCATTACAGCTGATTCACCGGCATCCATTTGTCCAATAACCGCTGCGTTTAATGACGGCTCGGTGCGGATGTTCAATGCGTTCACTTTCGAAACGGCACTCATTGCGGCAAACTCCTTCGCTTCCTCGTTTACGACGAGCCATGAAGCGATCCATCCTTTGCCCGATCCGAATCTGATTTCGTGCCAATCGCCCGATGTGGAAAGCACTTCTGCGCGCTCACCCTTTTTCATAGAGCCGGTGACCGGGTAGGTAAGACCTGGTCCTGAACGAATATTCAGGGATTTCGTGTTAATGATGATTGTTTCGCCTTTCGCGGAAATTGTCGGCATCTCGCAAACAATCGATGCGAAAAGGATGATAGCTAGAATCCATTTGCTTAATTTCGACAAACTATCACTCTCCCTTTTTACCATTGTAGAATTTTTGTGAAGAAAAAACCACAATGAATTGAAAAAGGTTGACACTTTGTGAATGAATGGCTAAGATTAGTTTTAATCTTAAACATCTATTCGCTGAAGACATGGAAAGTAACTGTATTGCAGGCTGACAAGAGAGAGGTGGACGTGGCTGAAATCCACCTTACAGACGGATATAGTGAAAAACACCATCGAGGCTCCGTGCTGAACAATACTATTCAGTAGGTACGGACGGAACCGGCCGTTATCCGGGTACGAGTGGGCATGTAATTTATGCCAATTTGGGTGGAACCGCGGAAGCTATATAAGCTCTCGTCCCTTGTGTAAACAAGGGATGGGGGCTTTTTTATATTTCGCGGCAAAGAACAGCGTGAAAGAAGGGGAAGTCAAATGAATTTCAAAGTGCCAAGAGGGACACAGGACATCCTGCCTTCCGAGTCGTGGAAATGGCAGCAGGTCGAAGCGATTATTCGTAATCTTTGCGACAATTACCGTTACAAGGAAATCCGCACTCCGATATTCGAACAGACGGAATTGTTTCAACGGACAGTTGGGGATACTACTGACATCGTGACGAAAGAAATGTACACGTTCATGGATCGGGGGAACCGATCTATGACCCTTCGTCCAGAAGGTACTGCTCCAGTCGTCCGTTCATTCGTCGAGAACAAAATGTTCGGATATCCCGATCAGCCGGTCAAGCTTTACTATCAAGGTCCGATGTTCCGTTATGAACGTCAGCAAGCTGGCCGTTACCGTCAATTTGTTCAGTTCGGGGTAGAGGCGATCGGCAGCGCGGACCCGGCGATCGATGCCGAAGTAATCGCTTTGGCGATGGATGTCTACAAGCGTGCCGGATTGACGGATGTGAAGCTCGTCCTCAACTCATTGGGCGACCTCGAATCGAGGAATGCTCACAGAGATGCACTCGTTGCACACTTCACGCCGCATATAGGCGAGTTTTGCAATGATTGCCAATCGCGTCTCGAGAAAAATCCGCTTCGCATCTTGGACTGCAAAGTGGACCGCGAACATCCTTTGATGAAGACTGCGCCATCATTGGCCGATTATTTGAATGAACAATCGGCAGCTTATTTTGAACAAGTGAAAGGCTTTTTGGACGATGTTGGAATTTCCTATGAACTCGATCCGAACTTGGTCCGTGGGCTCGATTATTACAATCACACAGCTTTTGAAATTATGAGCACTGCATCAGGCTTCGGAGCGATCACGACACTTTGCGGAGGAGGCAGATACAATGGCCTCGCAGAGGAAATCGGCGGTCCTTCCGCTCCAGGTATCGGTTTTGGGATGAGCATCGAGCGTCTTCTGTTAGCTCTCGAAGCAGAAGGAAAGTCGTTTACACAAGATGCTGAGTTAGATGTCTATATTGTCACTCTTGAGGAGTCGGCTCACCGAAAAGGCTTCAAATTATTGAATGAACTGAGGAATGCCGGCATCCGCGCGGATATGGACTATATGGGCCGTAAAATGAAGGCACAAATGAAATCG
This sequence comes from Sporosarcina pasadenensis, assembly GCF_047228845.1. Taxonomy (NCBI): domain Bacteria; kingdom Bacillati; phylum Bacillota; class Bacilli; order Caryophanales; family Caryophanaceae; genus Sporosarcina; species Sporosarcina pasadenensis. The sequence goes on along the minus strand of NZ_JBFEGM010000007.1, from coordinate 123,662 downwards.
GCGGACCGGTTCAACGCGAGAGCGGTCATCGTCATCGGTGAAGATGAAGTGGAAGGGAAAGTGGTGCAGCTGAAAAATATGGCTGACGGCTCCCAAGAGAAGGTCGAAGACGAAAACATTATTGAAAAAATTACAGAACAGTTGAATTAAGGAAGGTTGATGAACGATATGCAACGGACACATTATTGCGGACAATTGACTGAGGAAGTCATTGGCCAGACGGTTACACTACAAGGCTGGGTGCAGAGAAGGCGGGATTTAGGCGGTCTCATCTTTATTGATTTACGGGATCGCGAAGGAATCGTCCAAGTTGTTTTCAATCCAGATTTCTCTAGCGAAGCGCTTGAAATCGCCGAAACGGTGCGCAATGAATATGTTCTTGAAGTGACAGGAAATGTCGTTGAGCGTGAAGAGCAGCAGAAAAACCCGAAATTGAAAACAGGCTCCATTGAAGTGCATGTGGAAAAGGTGCACATCATCAATGAGGCAAAAACTCCTCCTTTCATGCTTGAAGATGAAACGGATGTCAATGAAGAAATCAGATTAAAATACCGTTACTTGGACCTTCGCCGTCCGGCACTGGCACGCGTATTCAAAATGCGTTCAGACATTACAAAGACGGTTAGGAATTTCTTGGATGGAGAAGGGTTCTTCGAAGTGGAAACTCCAATTTTGACGAAGTCGACACCGGAAGGGGCGAGGGACTATCTTGTGCCGAGCCGTGTGCATGCGGGTGAGTTTTACGCTTTGCCGCAATCCCCGCAATTATTCAAACAAATGCTTATGGTGTCCGGGTTCGACAGGTATTATCAAATTGCGCGCTGTTTCCGTGATGAAGATCTCCGTGCAGACCGTCAACCTGAATTCACCCAAATCGATATGGAAATGAGCTTCATGTCCATCGAAGACATTATCGAATTGAACGAACGTCTTATGAAAAAAGTGATGAAAGATGTTAAAGGCATCGATATTGAAATTCCGTTCAAGCGTCTGCCTTATGATGAGGCGATGGGGCGATTCGGATCAGATAAGCCGGACACTCGCTTTGGCATGGAGTTGCAGGACGTATCCGAAATCGTCAAGGATTCTTCCTTTAAAGTATTTGCAGGAGCCGTTGAATCTGGCGGGCAAGTAAAATCGATCAATGTAAAAGGTGCCGCAGATAACTACTCTCGTAAAGATATCGATGCATTGGGCGAGTTTGCATCCGTTTATGGTGCAAAGGGGCTTGCTTGGTTGAAAGTGGACGCAGACGGCTTGAAAGGTCCGATTGCGAAATTCTTTGAAGGTGAAGCAGGAGAGGCTTTAGCGAATTCCCTCGGAGCAGAAGCGGGAGACCTTCTATTGTTCGTAGCAGATAAAAAATCGGTCGTTGCGGATGCATTAGGAGCGCTAAGATTAAAGCTCGGCAAAGAGTTGAATCTAATCGATGAATCGCAATTCAACTTCCTCTGGGTAACAGATTGGCCATTATTCGAATATGACGAAGAGGAAGGGCGCTACTATGCCGCCCATCACCCATTCACAATGCCTGCTGATGTCAACGGACTTGAAACGGATCCTAGCAACGTCAAGGCGCAAGCATATGACCTCGTCCTGAACGGATATGAGCTTGGTGGGGGGTCATTGCGGATCTACCAACGCGAAGTGCAGGAGAAAATGTTCAAAGCTCTTGGTTTCACTGAGGAACAAGCACGCGAGCAATTCGGCTTCTTGCTTGACGCTTTTGAATACGGTACACCTCCTCACGGTGGCATCGCATTCGGATTGGACCGAATCGTCATGTTATTATCCGGTTCGACAAATCTCCGCGATACAATCGCATTTCCGAAGACTGCGAGCGCGAGCGATCTGCTAACTGAAGCACCAAGCGCAGTGGATAACTCTCAACTTTCCGAATTAGGAATTTCCATCCAGTCGAAATGAGTGGAACGGACAAGCTCTTGAAAGAAAAATGTAATAATTCGTTGAAGTGAATTCGTTGAACACAATTCTAATGTATGGTAGTATACAAGTAATACGAATCCTGAAGTGTACGTTTTTTGCTAATCAGTTTTGACCGAACATATTTATCGTAGGGAGCTTTCATTCTGTCTTGGATGGAATGCCCTAGTAAGGGACTTCAGAAAAGACCGATGAAGCACCCACCTGCTGAGTGCGGGTTCAAAACGATACTACAAAGACGGCACATTCGGGATTCGTTCCTACGCTATAACAAACAATTAGTAGACTATATTCCCCTCTGGCGCAATTGCGGAGGGGTTTTTGATTGATTCATCTTCGTTCAGCAGTAGATGCCCACCTATATAGGTGGCGGGATGAATAAGTTTTGTTTCCTGTTCAGTGGGTGTTCAAACGCCTGCTGAATGAAGATGAAGCCTCCGGCGGATGTCACAGATTTTGTAGGGAGTTAATTGCGCTGCATGTGCCTTAATTTCTGCAAAATACGCAGAAATACGGCAAATCGAACCCTTCGTTGTTCGATTCGCAATTCAAAATCAGGACGCAATTACGCCGAGGCGTAATTGATTTAGAGAAGGGCGGAATACCAATGTTACACCAATTTTCTCGGAATGAACTGGCCATCGGCAAAGAAGGAATCGATTTAATGCGCAAAACGACTGTCGCCATACTAGGCGTTGGCGGAGTCGGTTCATTTGCAGCCGAAGCTTGCGCCCGTAGCGGTGTAGGCCGGATCATCCTTATCGATAAGGACACCGTCGACATTACAAATGTCAATCGTCAGCTTGTGGCAACCTTGTCGACGGTCGGCAGGTCTAAAGTGGAAGTGATGAAAGAGCGGATTCATGATGTAAACAAAGATTGTGAAGTGATTGGACTTCATATGTTCTACACCGAAGAAACGTACGAAGAGTTTTTCAGTTATACACCTGACTACGTAATTGATGCATCTGATACAATCAGCTATAAAATCCATCTCATTAAGGAATGTGTAGCAAGAGGCATTAAAATCATCTCAAGCATGGGTGCCGCAAACAAGCTTGATCCGACCCGTTTCCAAATTGCGGACATTTCCAAAACCCATACGGATCCAATTGCTAAAGTGATCAGACTCCGATTGAGAAAAGAAGGAATCAAAAAAGGTGTCCCTGTCGTATTTTCCGATGAAAGTCCAATCGTTGTCAGGGAAGACATCGTAGATACAGTCGGTAATCCCGATGCGCAAATTCGCAAAGCGAAAATGCCGCCGGCTTCCAACTCCTACGTCCCTTCCGTCGCAGGCCTAGTCTGCGCTAGCTGGGTATTAAACGACATCGTAAAAGACATCCACATCGAAAGAGTAAAGGACAAGAAGTAAGAAATAGCTGTTTTCCTGTTAATTAGGAAAACAGCTTTTTCTATTGTTCCATCATTCTCCAACTGATACAATCAACTATAGGAAAAATAATGAAACTTATGCATTATATTATATAAAATGGAAGGACTGGAACCATTGCGAAAACAGGATGGAATCTTACTCGAAAGCGGAACGAATGAACTTGAAATTGTCGAATTCCAAATGGGGGAGAACCGCTACGGCATCAACGTCATCAAAGTAAAAGAAATCATTCTCCCTACACCAATTACAATCATCCCGCATTCACATCCATCCATTGAAGGGATCATCCAACTCCGCGGATCAGTTCTTCCAGTGATCAATATGGAAAAAGTGATGGGACTGCCGGAAACAATCGGCAAAAACGAAGGGAAATACATCGTCGCCGCCTTCAATAAACAAGAAGTCGTTTTCCATGTCCATGAAGTTTTACAAATCCATCGCGTTTCATGGAATCAGATTGAAAAGCCAGCGGATCTCTATTCGGGAGACAGCTCGCAAGTCATCGGAGTCATAAAGCGGGAGAATGACATGCTTTTACTCCTGGACTTTGAAAAGATTGTCGTTGATATTAATCCGGAAAGTGGAATTCAAGTCGGGCAGGTGAGAAAGCTTGGCGTGAGGGAAAGGTCCAATAAAAAGATCCTCGTTGCAGAGGATTCCCCGTTGCTCCGTAAGTTGTTGAGTGATACGTTGACGGAGGCGGGCTATTGGAACATCGAGTTTTTCGAGAACGGAAAAGATGCGTTGGGTTATTTAGAAAGTCTGACTGCTGACGGAAAAAAGGTATCGGATGAAATTCAACTTGTCATAACGGATATCGAAATGCCGCAAATGGACGGTCACCATTTCACGACAAGGATCCGTGCGAACAACGAGCTGGCTATGCTGCCCGTTATCATCTTCTCTTCATTGATTACAGATGAATTAAAGCATAAAGGAATTAGCGTCGGTGCGAACGACCAAGTTAGCAAGCCGGAAATCGCAGAACTTGTGCTCAAAATGGACAAGCATATTTTATAAAAAGAAGCACCTCCTCATGTTTCCATGAGGATGGTGCTTTCTGTTATGAAATACGTATTTTTATTTTTCTTTCTTAAATTCCTTCAATCGTTCATATATACCCGCCAGCCTTTTCTCTTCTCCTGCAAGGACAGGTTCGTAATACTCCGCTTGCTTAATCTTATCCGGCAAATATTGCTGGTTCACCCAGCCGCCAAATGAACCGATAGGCGTATCATGGGGGTAACGGTAACCTTCATGCCCAAGCTCAGCCGCTCCAGTATAATGAGTGTCCCGTAAGTGGAGAGGGATGTCTCCTGTTTTCCCCTCGTTGATCGCTCTGACGGCAGCGTCGACCGCCTTGTATGCTGAATTCGATTTAGAGGCAAGGCACATTTCAATGACGGCATTCGCCAATGGAATACGTGCTTCCGGCATACCTAGACGTACAGCAGCCTCGGTTGCAGCGAGCACATGTGGACCGACTTCCGGCGATGCGAGCCCTATATCTTCGTAAGCCATGACGAGCAAGCGGCGGGACACGGCAATTAGATCGCCAGTTTCAAGCAAATTCGCCAAATAGAAGATAGCCGCATTCACATCACTGCCGCGCACCGACTTCTGCAATGCGGAAAGCAAATTATAATGATGTGACCCTTTCTTATCCCCGACAAGACCGATCCTGCCAATCAAATTATCGATTAACCAATCTTCAACAATAACCTTGCCTTGTTCCTCGTCACTTGCAGAAATGATCGATTCCAATAGCGTGAGCGCTTTTCGCGCATCCCCATTCACACCTTCTGCAATTTTTCGGATTTGGACATCTGACATTTCGATTGTCATATTACCGAGGCCGCGTTCTTCATCTTGTAATGCCCTTTCAAGCAATACGTCCAAGTCGTCAGGTTCCAGTCGATTCAACTGGAGGATTTCACCGCACCGAGATCTGATTGCTGGATTCACATCGTGGAAAGGATTTTCTGTTGTTGCGCCGATCAGGACGATCGATCCTTTTTCGACATGGGGCAATAGCGTATCTTGCTGCAGTTTATTGAAACGATGGATTTCATCCAGGAACAGTATGACTTTACCTGTGATCCGGGCTTCCGCAACGACTTCCTCTACATCCTTTTTCCCTGACACTGTCGCGTTCAATGCGATGAAAGGCAAGTGGCTCGTGCCTGCGATTGCATATGCCAATGATGTCTTCCCGATTCCAGGTTCTCCGTATAACAGCATGGAAGGGACATGACCTTTGGTTATCATCCTATAGAGCGCCGTATCTTTTCCGATAATATGTTGCTGTCCTGCAACTTCATCTATGTTTTTTGGCCGCATCCGAAATGCTAGTGGTTCATTTCGCAATCAAATCACTCCCCCGTACATCCGTTCCACTATTATACACGACGCGGACTTGGAAGTCATTTGAAGGAAAGCATTACAGCAGTTATGCTATAATATTTTGAAGTGTATAGATGAAATACGTAGTGAAATGGACGAGAAAAGGACGTTGGTTTAAATGAGGATTTCTACGAAAGGCCGCTATGGGCTGACTGTAGTTGTAGAACTAGGTAAAAAGTATGGGGAAGGCCCTTTGCCATTACGAAAAATCGCGGAAGAGCACAACTTGTCCGAAGCATATTTGGAGCAGCTCATCCCGGCGTTGCGGAATAGCGGAATCGTAAAAAGCGTCCGAGGTGCATACGGCGGTTATAAACTTGCAAAGCCGCCAGGCGAAATTACCGCAGGAGACGTCATCAGATTACTCGAAGGACCTATTCAGGTTGTAGAGGGAATTGGAGATGACAAAGTTCCGCAACAATCATTATGGAACCGTATCGGAGACGCCATTCGAGGAGTATTGGATACAACAACAATTAAAGATTTGGTGGAAGCAGACGAATCCACTGATCTTGATGGATATATGTTCTATATTTGAAGCTATTCAATAAAGGAGTCTAATTATGCAAACGATATATTTGGATCATGCCGCCACTACACCGATCCACCCGGACGTGAGTGCGGTATATGTGAAAGCGATGGACACGGTTTTTGGCAATCCTTCAAGCATCCATAGCTTTGGGAGGACTTCCCGTAAATTGCTCGACGATGCACGCAAGACGATAGCGGAAGCGATCCAAGCTGAACCGAATGAAATCATTTTCACATCAGGAGGCACGGAAGCCGATAATGTCGCCATCTTCGGAACTGCCGCAGCAATGAAGGATAAAGGCAACCATATTATTACGACGGCAATTGAACATCACGCCGTTTTGAATTCATGCAAGGAATTGGAGAAGAACGGATTTGAAGTCACATATTTACCTGTTGATGAAAATGGGAAAATACGTGCCGAACAAGTGGCTGATGCGCTAACGGACAAAACAGTGCTTGTCACCATCATGTATGGCAACAATGAAGTTGGCACGATTCAACCGATCAAGGAAATCGGCGAAATCGTCAAAGACCACCAAGCCATATTCCATACCGATGCAGTCCAAGCTTTCGGTATTATAGAATTGGATGTAAACGAATTGCAAGTCGATCTACTTAGCGCCTCCGCCCATAAATTGAATGGACCAAAAGGGGTCGGTTTCCTCTACCAAAGGAAGGGACTTCAAACGATGCCGCTTCAATTTGGTGGCGAACAGGAACGTAAAAGACGCGCGGGAACAGAAAATGTACCGGCGATTGCAGGATTTGCAGAAGCTATAAAAATAGCTAGGAATGAAATGGAAGACAATCATCGTAAGTATGATCGATATAAATCAATCTTGACTGAAGTTTTTCAACAAGAGGGGATCGGCTTCGTAGTGAATGCGGATATCGTCGATCGGCTGCCGCATGTCGTGAACATTAGCTTCCCTGGTACCGAAATTGAGTCGCTGCTCGTCAATATGGATATGGCAGGCATCGCAGTATCGAGCGGTTCCGCTTGCACCGCGGGATCCCTTGAACCGTCACATGTATTGTCGGCAATGTGGGGAAGCGATTCCCCGAAGCTACGGAACTCTGTACGTTTCAGTTTCGGTTTGGGACTCGACGAACAGGCAGTCAGAGAAGCGGCGACGAAAACAGCAAAAATTATACAACGGCTTGTGAAATGAAATGATAAAGGATGAAAACTATGAGAACTGCAAATAAACCAATATCCGAAACTCGGGTAGTCATCGGCATGTCCGGTGGAGTCGACTCATCTGTCGCTGCCCTTCTGTTGAAGGAGCAAGGGTACGACGTCATCGGAATTTTCATGAAGAATTGGGACGACACGGATGAATTCGGTGTTTGTACAGCAACCGAAGATTATGAAGATGTCATCAGTGTATGCAATGAAATCGGTATTCCTTATTATGCCGTCAATTTTGAACAACAATATTGGGACAAGGTCTTCACCTATTTCCTCGAGGAATATAAAGCCGGCAGAACTCCGAATCCGGATGTGATGTGCAATAAGGAAATTAAATTCAATGCATTCCTTGACCACGCAATGAGTCTAGGGGCAGATTTCCTCGCGACAGGCCATTACGCGCAAGTCGTCGAAACGAATGAAGGCGTTGCGATGCTCAGAGGGAAAGATGAGAACAAGGACCAAACTTATTTCTTGAATCAGCTCACACAGGAGCAATTGCAAAAGGTCATGTTCCCGCTCGGCGGGCTCGACAAATCTGAAGTGCGTCAAATTGCTGAACGGGCAGGGCTTGCGACAGCTAAGAAGAAGGATTCTACCGGTATTTGTTTCATCGGTGAAAGGAATTTCAAGGAATTCCTAGGACAGTATTTGCCCGCTCAGCCAGGTGACATGAAAACGATGGACGGCAAAACTGTTGGAAAGCATGATGGCTTAATGTACTACACGATCGGCCAGCGCCATGGGTTAGGAATCGGGGGCGCAGGAGATCCGTGGTTCGTTATCGGGAAAGACTTGAAAGAGAACACATTGCTCGTCGGTCAAGGGTTCCATCATGATGCGCTTTATTCCGACAGCTTGACTGCCATCAACGTCAGCTTTGCAACTGCCCGCACATTGCCGGCCACTTTTGAATGCACAGCGAAATTCCGCTATCGTCAACCGGACACGAAAGTGACGGTTGAGCTTACAGGTGAAGGAAATGCCAATGTCATTTTTGCGCAACCTGTCAGAGCGATCACACCAGGACAAGCCGTCGTCTTCTATGACGGTGAAGAATGCCTCGGTGGAGGAACAATTGATAAAGTCATAAAAAATGGTATGCAACTAGATTACGTAGGATGAGGGGAAGCATTATGGAATACAACGAAATTGGAATCAAGGCCCTTCAAGAAGGGAATTATGAAAAGGCCATCGAAGCCTTCATGAAAGCTGCAGAGGAAGAGCCGGACAATCCGGTCGGCTATATCAATCTTGGAAATGTCTTCGCTTCCGCAGGGGACACCGAAAGGGCTGAGCGATTCTTCCAGAAGGCGATCAGTTTGGATGAAAATGCGGGTTCAGCACTTTATGGCCTAGGCAATCTCTATTATACGAATGAACGGTTCGAAGAGGCTGCCAAACTGTATGAAAAGGCCATCCGTACAGGCTTGAATGAATCGGATGCCTTTTTCATGCTCGGAAAGAGCTTGAAGCAGTCGGACAAATCCAAGCTCGCATTGCCCTATTTCCAAAGGGCAGCGGAATTGGCGCCGGAGGACATTGAAATCCGTTTGGCGTACGGGATTCTGCTTGCAGAAATGGAGCTATTTGAAGAAGCGAGTAAAGAGCTGGCATTTGTCCTAGAGATAGATAACGAGAATGCAGATGCCCATTACAATTTAGGTGTGCTGTATGCCGTCTCTACGGATCGTAAGGATGATGCGCTTTTCCATTTGGAAAAAGCGTTTACGATCGAACCGGAACATACGCAAGCACGATATATATTCGATATGATTAAGTTAGGTTAATTTCCAAAATGGACGGAACGTAAGGCGGTGATCTGTTTGGCTGAAGGAAAAGGGAATAATGAAGCGGTTTTCATCGTTGGACGGCCTGTCGTCACTATTTTTCACAATCCTGATAATCTCTTTTCCATTGTTAAGATGAAAATAACGAAAACGAATAGCGGCTATGAGGATAAGGAAATCGTCATTAAGGGGAATTTCCCTCCCTTGGCGAACGAAGATGACTACAGACTGACGGGCAGGCTTGTCAATCATGCGACATATGGACAACAGTTCGACGTTCATACGTTTGCGAAAGAGATGCCCGAAACCGAAACCGGAATCGTCCATTACTTGTCTGGAGATCTATTTCCTGGAATCGGTAGAAAAACTGCCGACACTATCGTGAAAACTTTAGGCAAGGATGCCATCAAACAGATTCTGGAAAACCCTTCGGTGCTTGATCGCGTTCCGAAGCTTTCGGAAGAAAGGAAAGAGACTCTTGTCTCAGTGCTTCAGGAAAATCTCGGATTGGAAAGAAGCATGGTGCAATTGAATGAATGGGGATTCGGTCCTCAGCTAGCGATGCGAATCTACCAAACTTATCGAGAAGAAGTCATTGAACTGTTAAAAGAGAATCCCTACAAGCTGATCGAGGACGTTGAAGGAGTCGGTTTCCAGCGCGCGGATGAATTGGGAAGGCAGTTGGGGATTACCGGCAAGCATCCTTCCCGAGTGAAAGCTGCAATCCTTCACACGATGAACCAAGGCGTCCAGTCGGCTGGTCACGTCTATTTGCATGCTGAAACTGTGTTGCCCGAAGTGAAGCGGTTACTAGAGTCTAGCCAAACGGAAGAAGTGCCGTTCGATCATATTTCCAGATGTGTCATTGAATTGGTTGAGGAAACTAAGCTGTGCGGCGAAGGACAAAGGCTTTACATCCCTTCGCTTTATTTTTCTGAAATAGGCATTGCCTCTAAAATGGAAAGAATCATGGAAAACGATCTTTCCGACAAATTCCCAGTTTCAGAAATCCGTAAAGCGATTGGGGAAGCCGAAGAGCGGCTTGGTGTTAATTATGCCGAAACCCAAGTGGCGGCAATCGAAAAAGCGCTCCATTCGCCTGCAATGATTTTGACAGGGGGACCCGGAACAGGAAAAACGACGGTCATCCGTGGTTTAGTGGAAGTGTATGCCGAGCTGCATGGTCTTTCACTCGATCCAAAAGTGTATGTGGAAAAAGAGGAGACCTTTCCAATCGTTTTAGCAGCTCCGACAGGGCGAGCAGCTAAAAGGATGTCCGAGTCGACAGGACTTCCCGCAATGACCATTCATCGGCTTCTCGGCTTCAACGGCCAGGAAAAAGATGATGCAATCGGCAGGGAAGTGGAAGGGCGGCTAATCATTATCGATGAAATGTCGATGGTCGATACATGGCTTGCCCATCAACTCTTAAAAGCATTGCACAATGATATTCAAGTCCTTTTCGTAGGCGATCAGGATCAGCTTCCGCCTGTCGGTCCCGGTCAAGTGTTAAAAGATATGCTTGATTCGGGAAAGATCCCTGTCGTTGAACTGACCGAAATTTATCGCCAAAGCGCCGGGTCGACAATCATTGAGATGGCCCATATGATCAAAAATGCGGAATGGACAGATGACATAACGAGAAAAACGACTGACCGCTCCTTTATAAGGGCAAATGGAGAACAAATCCTCGAAGTCGTCGAAAAGGTCGTGAAAAACGCCATTTCGAAAGGCCATCATATTAAAAACATCCAAGTGCTTGCTCCTATGTATAAAGGACCGGCCGGTATCGACGGACTGAACAAGATGATCCAACAGATGGTCAATCCACCGGGACCGGATCGGAAAGAAGTCGTCTTCGGAGATGTTGTCTATCGGATCGGAGACAAAGTGCTACAGCTTGTCAATCAACCTGAAAGCAATGTGTTCAATGGAGATATGGGCGAAGTCATATCCATTATCAAGGCGAAAGAAACCGTAGATAAAAAGGAAATGCTGATCGTTTCTTATGACGGCATCGAAGTGGAATATGAGCGTAACGACCTAAATCAAATCACGCTTGCCTATTGCTGCTCAATCCATAAGTCTCAAGGAAGTGAATTCCCAATCGTAGTCATGCCAGTCGTTCGAGGATACAGAAAAATGCTCCGAAGAAATCTTCTGTATACAGGCATTACAAGAGCTAAGAACTTCCTCATCCTATGCGGTGAACCAGAAGAATTTAAAATCGGCGTCAACAGGACAGATGAACTGGAGCGGCAGACGACATTGAAAGATCGCCTGCGTAAGGAAACCCCTGTGGAAAACCGCGAAGAGATCATAGAAAATGAACAAGCCGAAGAGCAGCAATCTATACCTAGCGAAACTGCTAGCGAGACGCCGATAATCACTAAGGAGTACAAACTTACAATGGAGACGATACTCGGAATCGATCCAATGATCGGGATGCAAGGAGTCTCTCCTTATGATTTTTCAGAGGCGATGGATTGACACGGAGGCAGCGATTCCCTATAATCCAAAGTATCATATGAAATTCGATGACGGAGAAAGTACGCCTACCGCCATGCTCAGAAAGGAATCCCAAGGCTGAAAGGATTCCCATGGCCGTTTGTCGGAAAGCTACTCCAGAGAGCAACTAACACTTGCCGTTAGCCGCGTTATGGCTTCTTGAGATACCGGCTTTCCGTCGGTAAATTAGGGTGGTACCACGAAAAATCTTCGTCCCTTGTACAGGGGCGGGGATTTTTTTATTTTCACTTTATTTATTAGTGTGAAAGATTCTTTATCAAGGATTGGAGCGAAAGCCGGCGACTCCAGCGGGAATAGCACAAGCTGAAAACCCCGCAGGAACGCAGTGACGAGGAGATTGAAGCTGTGCCCGCGGAAAGCGTCCGGCTGAAGCGGAAATCCAGGTACAATGGCAACTTGACTACTAAGGAGGAATATTCATGAAAAAATTATCAGCATCTGAAATCAGAAAAATGTTTCTTGATTACTTCAAAGAGCATGGCCATAGCGAAGAGCCATCAGCACCCCTAGTGCCAATCGACGATCCATCACTTCTTTGGATCAACAGCGGCGTCGCGACACTGAAAAAATATTTTGACGGACGTGTCGTCCCGACAAATCCGCGAATCGTCAACGCACAAAAGTCCATTCGTACGAACGACATCGAAAACGTAGGAAGGACTGCACGCCATCATACATTCTTCGAAATGCTCGGGAATTTCTCGATCGGCGATTACTTCAAAGAAGAAGCAATTATTCGCGCATGGGATTTCTTGACGAATGAAAAATGGATCGGCTTTAATCCCGACTTGCTTTCCGTCACGGTCCACCCAGAAGATGAGGAAGCATACGCGATTTGGAGAGACAAAATCGGTATTCCTGAAGAGCGCATCATCCGATTGGAAGGGAACTTCTGGGATATCGGGGAAGGTCCAAGCGGCCCGAACTCCGAGATCTTCTACGATCGAGGACCTGCGTTCGGCGATGATTTTTCGGATCCGGAACTATATCCAGGCGGCGAAAACGAACGTTATTTAGAAATATGGAACTTAGTATTCTCCGAGTTCAACCATAATCCTGATCATACGTACACGCCGCTGCCGAAGAAAAACATCGATACAGGAATGGGGCTTGAAAGGATGGCCTCAGTCATCCAGGAAGTGCCGACGAACTTCGACACAGACCTATTCATGCCGATCATCCATGCTGTAGAAAAAGTATCTGGTGAAAAGTATGGCAAAGACGGTGTGAAGGATACAGCATTCAAAGTGATTGCAGATCATATTAGAACTGTTGCGTTCGCTATCGGCGACGGCGCATTGCCTTCTAATGAAGGAAGGGGATATGTTCTACGAAGACTATTACGTCGTGCAGTACGCTTTGCGAAACAATTGGGCATCAATAAGCCGTTCATGTATGAACTCGTTCCTGTCGTCGGGGAAGTGATGCAAGACTTTTATCCCGAAGTCAAAGAAAAAGAAGCATTCATCATGAAAGTAATTAAAAACGAAGAAGAGCGCTTCCACGAAACATTGAATGAAGGAATGGCAATCTTAAATGGCGTCATTGAAAAAGCGAAGGCGGAAGGCAATCCAATCGTTTCGGGTGCGGACGCATTCAAGCTTTACGACACGTACGGCTTTCCATTTGAGTTGACAGAGGAATTTGCGGAGGAAGCGGGCGTTACCGTCGACCGTGCTGGATTTGACGAAGAAATGGATAACCAACGGAAACGTGCTAGAGCTGCACGACAAGACGTAGATTCCATGCATGTCCAATCGGAAGTGCTTGGCAGCATCCATGAAAAAAGCGAATTCATCGGATACGATCAACTGTCCTGCGAGACGAAAATCGTTGCCCTATTGCATAATGGCGAATTGGTTGCACATGCTTCTGAAGGCGATGAAATCCAGTTCATGCTGGAGCGGACTCCTTTTTACGCGGAAAGTGGCGGGCAAATTGCCGATAAAGGAACTATATCAAGCGATACGTTCATCGTCGATGTGAAAGATGTCAAAAAGGCTCCGAATGGTCAACATCTGCATACAGCTATTGTTCGATCTGGAGAAATTGCTGAAAAATCGGAAGTGTTTGCTGAGATTGATTCAGAATCACGTAAAATGACAATTAAAAACCATACCGCTACACATCTTCTGCACAAAGCTTTGAAAAGCGTCCTCGGTGAGCATGTCAATCAGGCAGGCTCTTATGTAGGACCAGATCGTCTCCGTTTCGACTTCTCCCATTTCGGGCAAGTGACGAAAGAGGAGCTGGAAGAGATTGAAGCGATCGTCAACGAAAAGATTTGGGCGGATATTCCTGTCCAAATCGAACAGAAACCGATTGATGAAGCAAAAGAGATGGGCGCAATGGCTTTATTCGGCGAGAAATATGGAAATATCGTCCGCGTTGTGTCAGTCGGGGATTATTCAATTGAATTGTGCGGAGGCTGTCACGTGCCGGCAACTTCGACAATCGGCCTCTTTAAAATTGAATCGGAAGGCGGCATCGGTGCAGGGACGAGAAGAATAGAAGCAATTACAGGGCAAGAGGCATATCAATCATTTAAAAAGGAAGAGGCTCTTCTTACGGAAGCCGCTACATTATTGAAGGCCAATCCGAAAGATCTCGTTACGAAAGTCAGCTCTTTCCTATCTGATATGAAAGAGCTTCAGCGGGAGAATGAATCGCTTTCCGCAAAGCTTGGGAACAGTCAGCTCACGGATATCTTGGCAACTGCTCAACAGGTTGGCGATGTGACAGTCCTTTCCGCTAGAGTCGATGTTAAGGATAATAATGCACTTCGACAAATGATTGATGAATTGAAGCAACAAGTGAGCAATGGTGTAATTGTCCTAGGAGCTGCGGCTGATGGAAAAGTTTTATTGGCAGCGGGAGTGACAGAAGATTTGAAAAACGGGAACTTCCATGCTGGAAAAATCGTCAATCATGTAGCATCTCTCTGTGGCGGCAAGGGCGGAGGCCGTCCGGACATGGCGATGGCAGGTGCGAAAGATGCTTCTAAACTTGATGAAGCACTTCATTCCGTGTATGATTATGTCAAATCCGTTTAAGCGGAAATGGATGTCGGGTATAGAGCTAGTGGGAAAGGTATCCGATTTGCTAACGGACGATTGGAAAGCGGGGTGTCGACTATGAATTCATACGACAAGACGATGAAATTCAACTTTCCTGAAGAATCAATGGAGCAAGAAGTGAAACAAGTCATGCTCCATGTGCACAAAGCATTGGAAGACAAGGGTTACAATCCTATCAACCAAATTGTCGGTTACCTCTTATCGGGCGACCCGGCTTATATCCCTCGCCACTATGAGGCACGAAATCTCATTAGGAAATTGGAGAGGGACGAGATTCTCGAGGAATTGGTCAAGTTTTATATCCGTGAAAACGGAGGTCAGACGAATTGAGGGTAATGGGATTGGACGTCGGTTCCAAAACGGTCGGTATTGCAATCAGCGATGCTCTTGGGTGGACAGCCCAAGGCATCGAAACGATTAAAATCGATGAAAGTGCCGGCCAATTTGGCATGTCCAGAATTCAGGAGCTTGTAGCTGAATATGCGGTTACCTCTTTCGTAGTCGGATATCCGAAAAACATGAACAACTCCGTTGGTCCGAGAGGGGAAGCATCCGAAAGGTTTGCTGAAATGTTGGAAGAGGCGTTTGGTTTTCCTGTCATCCTTTGGGATGAGCGGTTGACGACAATGGCAGCGGAACGCATGTTGATCGAAGCTGATGTCAGCAGGAAAAAGAGAAAGACTGTCATCGATAAGATGGCGGCAGTCATGATACTTCAAGGGTATCTTGATTCAAAAAATAGATGAGGTGAATGTAATGGAACACGGACAAGAAACAATGACAGTAGTAGACGAGCACGGAGTAGAGCATGTATGTGAGGTAATCTTCACATTTGAATCAGAGGATTTCGGAAAATCATACGTCCTTTATCATATTCTAGGTGAAGAAGAAGTGGGCGATGATGAAGAAGTCGAAATTCATGCTTCAGCTTTCATCCCATCTGAAGACAATGAAGACGGTGAACTATTGCCGATCGAGACTGATGAGGAATGGGACATGATCGAAGAAATGTTGAACACATTCCTTGCAGAAGACGAGGACGAAGAATAATCCATATGTGCACGGACGGAATGGTGCAGGCCATTCCGTCTTTTTACTGCTATGGACCTTTTTTAGAGAGAAATTGTTTGGAATGAGGTGATGCTTGATGGAAAACGGTTCGAAAAAGGATCAGATGTTTGAGAAAATGCTTGAACAGAAAAAAGAAGTGAAGATAGTTAGACGAATCGTGTTCGTTGTTGCGCTCGTTCTTATTATCGGTGCTTTGATCGGAGGCCGAGCGGTATATAAATACATAACAGAAGCCCTCCAACCGGTCGACCCGAACTCGGAAGAAGTAATTGAAGTGGAAATCCCGATCGGCTCCGGCTTGACCTCGATTTCAGAAATGCTTGAAGCCAAAGGGCTCGTCAAAGATGCTAAGATCTTTAAATACTATGCAAAATTCAACAATGAAGCCCAATTCCAGGCAGGCTCATACGGCTTAACAAAAGCGATGACAATGGATGAATTGATTGAAAGCCTCAAGACTGGGAAGGTATACAGGACGCCTGTATTCACGATGACAATTCCCGAAGGTCTGATGTTGAATCAGATTGCAGCGATTGTTGAAAAGCGGATAGGCATACCTGAAAAAGAGTTTTTGGATTATGTCAATGACGAACAAACGATTGCCGATCTGATGGGAAGATATCCGAACATCCTGACAGAAGAGATTCTGGAAGAGGATGTCAGATATCCATTGGAAGGGTATTTATTCCCTGCGACTTATCCGTTTTATGAAGAAAAGCCATCAGTCGAAACAGTAGTTACGACGATGCTCGATGCAACATCGGACAATATAACTCCATACTTCGCGTATTTGGAGAGCAATAAAAAATCGGTCCATTGGCTACTTACTTTCGCTAGCCTGCTTGAAAGGGAAGCAACCGCTAAAACCGATCGGGAGACGATTGCAAGTGTCTTTTACAATCGGCTGGATGAAGGAATGCCGCTCCAGACGGATCCTACAGTGTTATACGCATTAGGCAAACATAAGGATCGGGTCCTCTACTCCGATCTGGAAGTCCAAGATCCGTATAATACGTATGTCCATAAAGGCCTCCCGCCTGGTCCGATTGCAAATGCCGGCAGATCCTCGATAGAAGCGGTCGTAGATCCTTCCATCACGGACTATCTTTATTTCCTTGCCGGTAAGGATGGACAGAATCATTTTGCGAAAACATATGAAGAGCATTTGAAACTTAAGAAGGAACATATATCGGGAGAATGACTGATTCAAAAAGAATGGAAGTGCCTTGTATGAAAGCCTTTGAAGCTTATATTTCCAGCATGCGAGAAGCGGATAGTCCGTTGATCCGTGAAATGGAGGAATTTGCGGCAGAACACCGTATTCCGATCATGGATCGGAGCGGGATGGAAACGTTCATTGGCCTGCTTCGAATCCAACGGCCGAAGTTAATACTTGAAATCGGAAGCGCAATAGGCTATTCTGCTATCCGGATGGTTTCCTCTTTGGAGGAAGCATCTGTCGTCACGATTGAGAGGGACAAGGAGCGGTATGCAGCCGCGGTAGAATATATTGAGCGGAGCGGATTCGGCGACAGGATTAAAATCATTGAAGGAGATGCACTTCTTCTATCCGATGAAACAATCCCTCCTTTGCGTTATGATGCCCTTTTCATTGATGCTGCAAAAGGTCAATATAAACGGTTCTTTGAAAAGTACTCCGAGCATGTGGAGCCGGGCGGCATAATCTATTGCGATAATATGTTCATGCACGGTGCCGTCATGCTTCCGGATGAAGAAGTGCCGAAACGGAATCGAACGATGATCCGTAATCTGAAGGAATTCACTTCATGGGTTATGAAGCATCCGAATTATGAGACGTCATTGCTGCCAGTAGGCGATGGAATCCTGGTTGCGGTAAAAAAGAGGGACTAAGCGAAATCCCTGTATTTGTGGGAGGAAAAGAAATGGATAAGAGAAAGCCTCTCGTCATCGGCATTGCCGGTGGTTCGGGATCAGGAAAGACGAGTGTTACGCACCGAATTTACGAAGTGTTCAAAGAACACTCAGTTGTCGTCATCGAACAAGATTATTATTACAAAGATCAATCCCATCTAGAGTTTGAAGAAAGATTGCTGACAAATTATGATCATCCACTTGCGTTTGATACAGATCTGTTAATCGAACATATCGGAAAACTTCTTGATCGGGAGACCATCGAAAAGCCGGTTTACGATTATGCGCTCCATACGAGATCTGATCAGAAAATCGCAATTGAACCGAAAGACGTCATCATTCTCGAAGGAATTCTCGTTTTGGAAGATGAAAGGCTTCGGGACTTGATGGATATTAAACTATTTGTCGATACGGACGCGGATTTGCGAATTATCAGGCGCTTGATGAGGGACATTAATGAGCGAGGGCGAACGATCGAATCGGTCATTGAACAATACCTCTCAGTCGTCCATCCGATGCATAATCAATTCATAGAACCGACAAAGCGCTATGCGGATATTATCATTCCTGAAGGCGGACATAACGAAGTCGCTATTGATTTGATGGTCACGAAAATAAAAACAATTCTTGAATTTGGAACGAATTTGTAATATGATGAAGTCAGAATTCAATATAAATGAGACTATGTCGCATACCTCTTGCAGGAGCGGCATAGTGTTTTTATGAACAGGAATATGAGGAGTGTTGTATAATGGTATCAGAGAAAAAGTATCCGATGACAGCATCGGGTAAGAAAAAATTAGAAGAAGAACTCGAGTTTCTTAAAACAGTAAAACGTAAAGAAGTAGTGGAACGCATCAAAATTGCACGGAGCTACGGAGACCTCTCGGAAAACTCGGAGTACGATTCCGCAAAAGAGGACCAGGCATTTGTCGAAGGTAAAATTTCTACACTGGAATCGATGATCCGCAACTCTGTCATCATTACAGAAAATGAAATGAATACTGACGAAGTACAACTAGGGAAAACAGTTACATTCAAGGAATTGCCTGACGGCGACGAAGAGACATATACAATCGTCGGCTCTGCCGAAGCGAATCCGATTGAGGGATTGATTTCCAACGATTCACCGATTGCAAAAGGCTTGATTGGCCGCAGTAAAGGCGATGAAGTGAAGATCTTGACTCCTGGTGGGGAAATGTCGGTCGTTATTGTTGAAATTAAGTGACCTTGAATGGCCGCCTTCAAATGAGGGCGGCCATTACTCGTTAGCAAGAAGATAGGGGGAAGGATATATGAAAGGAAATGATCCTAGATACTCGCGTGTGAATCGTAAGAAAATGCGCAACAAGAGCAACCAGCTATTGAACATTATGATCGGACTCGTCGTCGTATTGATTATCATTGTCGGCGCTTCAATCATCGTCGGGAACAAAGACGATGTAGTAAAGGAGAGTGCAGTTGAACAAGGAGAGGTCGATAAAACCGATTCAACTGACAATGAGTCACAAAATGAAGAAAATGATTCCGGTTCCGAATCCGAAAATGAAATGGGATCCGATGAAACGGGTGATGACGAAAGTGCTGATGCGGGACAGTCAGATTCAGGAAGCGAGGAAACAGGCGAATCAGACAGCAACGATGAAGGGGTCTCAGGTGAAGAGGAGACAGAAATCGTAAAGATTGTTCCGGATAATGACGAAATTATTATGGAAACTGTCATCGATAAGGGTTGGCAGCCGGTAGGGACTACTCAAACGGGCATCCACGAATCGAAATATGACGGTGAATCCGTTGATTGGAACGAAAAGAAAAAAGCCATTTCGTATGCAACCGGGCATTCAGAGGATGAATTGATTTTCTGGAAAATTAAAAACGGCGGAGGCCCCCAAAAATCGATTGGAATTGTTTCAACGAGGGACAAATCGAAGAAATACCGCGTTTCCCTCGAATGGGTTGATGGAAAGGGCTGGAAGCCTGTTCAGATGGACATTTTAAATACATTGGATTTTGAATATTGAACAGTGGATATTAGTCCGCGTTCGGTCGGAGGGTATATAAAGATGAAAATAGCAATCATTGGAGCGATGGAACAGGAAGTTGAAATATTAAGGGAGAAGATCGAGGATCCGATTACCGAAACGATAGCAGGCTGTGAATTCATTGAAGGAAAGATCGGGAAACATGAAATCATTCTCGTGAAGAGCGGAATCGGTAAAGTGAACGCGGCAATCGCGACTACTCTGCTTATCCAGCAATACTCGCCAGATGCAGTTCTTAACACAGGATCTGCAGGCGGCTTCAAGCAATCCCTTGATGTAGGAACGGTTGTCATCTCTGACCAGGTGAGACATCATGACGTCGATGCGACCGCTTTTGGCTATGAAATTGGACAAGTTCCTGGAATGCCTCCGTCCTTCCCTGCGGATGAAAAACTCATTCAAATCGCCAAGGAAGCCGTGGCCGAAATTGGTGAACATAACTATTCCATCGGATTGATAGCTTCCGGTGATGTATTTATGAGTGATGCTAAGAGGGTAGAGATTGTCAAAGGGCAATTCCCTACAATGATTGCGGCTGAAATGGAGGCGGCAGCTGTTGCACAAGTGTGCCATCAGTTCAGGACGCCGTTTGTCGTCATCCGTGCATTGTCAGATATCGCAGGAAAAGAATCGTCCATCAGCTTCGATGAATTCCTGCCATTGGCGGCAAAGCACTCATCGGAAATTGTCATGCACGCCATCTCGAAATTCTAGGATGATTATGGTAGAATGTTATCATGTTACATAATGCGTGAAGGAGGTAATAAAGGATGTTTTATTTAATGGCTGGTGTATTCGTCGTAACGGCAGTTATTGCGGTGGTCATTGCTCGTGAGGTAAGTGCAGACTGATTTTGACTATGCAGCATGAATAAAAGAAGCAATAAAGAGGCGTTTCCTTTCACAGGGCCCGTGGCCACGTGTCTGGAAACGCCTTTTCATTTGTGATGGACGGCTTTTTATTCATTATACTCATGCTTGAAAAGCTGATATAGCTTAACGATTGCTCTTTTTTCGATGCGGGAGACATAGCTTCTTGAAATGTTGAGTTGCTGCGCGATTTCCTTCTGGGTCATCGGTTGATCGTCGAGAAGACCGTACCTTCTCTGAATGATTTCAAGCTCTCTTCCATCCAGTTTTCCAAGATGGCGGTAAAGTCGCTCCTTTTGCTCTTTCTGCTGGACGGTTTCAATTGGCGCTTCCTCGTCGGTCTGCAACAAATCTGCTATCTGAAGGGACTGACCGTCTTTATCTGTCCCTATCGGATCGAAGAGTGATACATCCTTCTGCACTTTCTTTTGCGTACGCAAGTACATGAGTATTTCATTTTCAATACAACGGGCTGCATACGTCGCAAGCTTCGTCTTACGATCAAGTGTGAAACTGTTTACAGCTTTCATGAGCCCGATTGTGCCGATGGAGATATAATCGTCTAGTTGTTCATGTTTTGGATGAAATTTTTTTACGACATGAGCGACGAGGCGCATATTCCTTTCAATGAGCTCATCTCTCGCACTTTCATCACCTTCTGCCAATCGTTTCAAGCAATCAGCCTCTTCCGCTTTCGATAGCGGTCGACGGAATGCCTGCCCCCTGATATAGCCGACCATAGCAGGGACTTCGACCCACAGTTGGACGAGTGCCATGACAAACCCGCTCATCGGTCCACCTCCTGTGTCGTTATATGACAGCATATGCGATGACTGCTTGTTTACATTCGGTTATAGAACGGAGAAAATCAACGGATTTCCAGCTTAGCTCAATCCGTGCCATTGGATGGCAATATGATATAATCGGAATACAATTAGAGAAATAACGGAGTGGTTAACTTGTATAAATATTTTTTGCCGGATGAATATGTCAAAAATATTTTTCAGATTTCACCGGAGGCATTAAAAGAAAAAGGAATCAAAGGAATTATCACCGATTTAGACAATACTTTGGTGGAATGGGATCGGCCTGAAGCGACGCCCGAGATAATTGAATGGGTAAGGATGATGCAGGAAGCTGGTCTCCAAGTGGCGATCCTTTCGAATAATAACCAGAGCCGCGTTGAATCGTTCTGCAATCCGCTCGGCACGCCATTCATTTGCGACGCTCGAAAGCCTTTGGCAAGGAATTTTAAAAAGGCTCTCACAATGATGGGCCTACAGAAAGAAGAGGCTGTAATGGTAGGCGATCAGCTGATGACAGATGTTTTAGGTGGCAACAGATTCGGTCTTCATACAATTCTCGTAGTGCCCGTAGCAAGCTCAGATGGATTCGTGACGAAATTCAATCGGATGATTGAAAGAAGAATCTTGTCAAAACTGAAAAGGCAAGGATTGATTAAATGGGAGGAATAAGTTTGGAACGACTTACATGTATAGGGTGTGGAATTGAAATACAAACAGAAGATCCGAAAAAGGAAGGGTATGCACCTGCTGCTTCATTGGAGAAGGAAGAAGTCATTTGCAGACGTTGTTTCCGCCTTCGAAATTACAATGAACTACAGCCCGTCTCTTTATCAGGAGACGATTTTCTAGCGATATTGAATGGTATCGGGGAAAAAGATGGCCTTATCATCAAAGTCGTCGATATTTTCGATTTCAATGGAAGCTGGATAAACGGCTTACAACGATTTGTCGGAAAGAAAGATATCCTTCTGATCGGCAATAAGTCTGATGTACTTCCTAAATCCATCAACCGCAATCGACTGATTCAGTGGATGAAGGCTGAGTCTTCAAAGCTTGGCTTGAAGCCGGTTGATGTATTGCTCATTTCCGCATACAAAGGTCATGGAATGGAAGAGGCATTGACAGCCATAGATAAATATAGAAAAGGGAAAGACGTCTATGTCGTCGGTTGTACGAATGTCGGAAAATCAACATTCATCAATCGGATCATCAAAAATGCGACGGGCATGGGTGAAGTGATCACAACTTCTCATTTCCCAGGAACGACACTCGATCTTGTTGAAATCCCACTCGACGATGGCAAGGCCATCTATGATACACCTGGTATCATTAACGACCATCAGATTGCCCATCATCTGGATACGAAAGACTTGAAGGCCATCACGCCTAAAAAGGAACTGAAGCCTAAAGTATTTCAATTGAACGCGGAGCAAACATTGTTCATCGGTGGTCTAGCAAGATTCGATTTTCTATCGGGCGATCGTTCTTCATTTACGATCCATGTCTCGAATGAAATCCCTATCCATCGGACGAAGCTTGAGAACGCCAACTCGTTGTATGCTGCGCATCTCGGAGAAATGCTCTCCCCGCCAAGCGGCGATTCCCTTGAAAAGATGCCGCCGCTCGTAAGACATGAGTTCTCGATTAAAAAGCCCAAAATGGATCTCGTCATTTCGGGATTAGGCTGGATCACTGTTCAGCATCCGGGAGTTGTCGTTGCGGTGCATGCACCGCGAGGAGTCGATGTAGTACTCCGTCCATCGCTTATTTAAGGAGGACTGTTTCATGAAAAAGTGGTATGCGGTCATCGGTGACCCAATTGCTCAATCGATGTCTCCTATAATGCACGATACGTGGTTTCGGGAAAACGGGATCGACGCATCCTATATTCCGATCCACGTAGAGGCAAATCATTTAAAGGATGCCGTTGACAGCTTGAAACGATTAGGTTGCAGCGGTTGGAATGTTACAGTGCCTCATAAAAGTGCAATCATTCCTTTTCTCGATCAAGTGGACGAGGAAGCAAGGCGGATGGACGCTGTGAATACTGTAAAAGTCCTTGATGATGGAACGTTATTCGGAACGAACACTGATGGTCGCGGTTTTGTCCGCTCCTTGCAAGAAATTGGAACTACTCCTGAAGATGTCGGAGAGTTGCTCATCATAGGCGCTGGCGGGGCAGCTGCAGGCATTTCCTATGCACTTGAGTCGGCGAGTTTCGGCCCAATTGCCATTACGAACCGTACAATAGAGAAAGCTAAGCAAATGTCCAAAGGCATTACAGGAAGTTACGCTATACAAGTAGACGACGCGCAATCTGAAATTAGTAAATTCGGTTTGATCGTTCAAACGACTTCTGTCGGGATGAATTTTGCACAAAGTGGATTCCCACTCGATCCGAAAGGAATTTCCGAAGGCGCAACGGTCGCTGACATTATCTACAATCCATTGGAAACCGAATTTCTCTGCCGTGCCCGGGAGGCTGGCGGTAAGACATTGAACGGGATCGGTATGTTTGTCCACCAAGGGGCATTGGCCTTTGAGCTTTGGACAGGCGTCTACCCGGATACGAAGAAAATGATTCATTCAATTACAACTGAACTTGGAGGAAAATAAATGTTAACAGGTAAACAGAAAAGTTATTTACGAAGTGAAGCGCATCATCTCCAACCGATTTTTCAAATTGGAAAAGGTGGCTTGACTGAACCGATCATCAAACAGATCGAAGAGGCGCTTGAAGCCCGTGAGTTGATTAAAGTGAGCATCCTTCAAAATTGTGAAGAAGATAAAAATACGATTGCGGAGAGACTGCAAGAGGAAGGAATTGAGGTCGCGCAAGTGATCGGTAAAATCCTTGTGCTTTACAAAGAGTCGAAGGAGAAAAAGCGAATCGTTTTACCTTAAGGAGGACAACATGAAAAAGATTGGACTGCTGGGCGGTACTTTTAATCCACCGCATATCGGACATCTTATCATGGCGAATGAAGTGAAGCATGCACTGCAACTTGATGAAGTTCGGCTAATGCCCACTTCGATTCCGCCTCATAAAGCGGACCCATCAGATGCAACGCCCGAGCAAAGGTTGCGAATGGTTGAACTTGCCGTCTCAGGCACACCCGGATTGACCGCATCCTCTTTTGAAGTTGACCGGGGCGGTGTCTCCTATACGTTTGATACGATGAAAGCCTTAAAGGAACAGGAACCGGAAACCGAATTCCACTTTATCATCGGCGGCGATATGATCGATATGCTGCACAAATGGTATAAAATCGATGAACTGATGAAAATTGTGACGTTTGTCGGTGTGGGGAGACCGGGTACTGTAGGTGAAACGCAATATCCGATTACAATGGTTCAAATCCCGGAAATCGATTTGTCTTCGACGTTGATCCGTAACCGGCTGCAAACAGGCGGCACGATACAATTCCTTGTACCGGACGACATCGCGACGTATATCCGACAGGAGGGGCTCTATGGAAACCGGATCATTGATAGCGGAACTTGAAAAAAGATTGCCGAGAAGGCGTTTTGAGCATGTAATGAGGGTGACGGAAAAGGCAAAGGAATTGGCTTTACGATACAGTGTTCCGGTAAACAAAGCGGAACAGGCGGCACTGTTCCATGATATTGCGAAATTCATGGAGCCGGCTGATATGCGAAAACTTATCGAAGAGAATGGGGAAGATAAAAGGCTTTTGTCCTTCCATCATGAACTTTGGCATGCGGCAGCGGGACGTATCATCGCTGAGGAGGAGTTCGGAGTGAAGGATTTGGATATCCTCAATGCCATCCGTTATCATACGACAGGCAGGCCCGGCATGTCCGTCTTGGAGAAAATTGTTTATATTGCAGACTTAATTGAACCGGGAAGGAATTTTCCGGGCATTGAAAAGCTGCGCGAAGCTGCCGAACTGCAGATTGATGAGGCGATGAAGGCTTGCATCGCCCATTCTGTGCTCTATCTTATCGATAAGCGCGCCGCTGTCTTTCCGGACTCCATTGAATGCTATAATGAACACGTACGAAGAATTTGAAACAGCCAACTACGAAAGGAAACGTGAAAATATGTCAACTTTACTTGAAACAGCTTATAAAGCGGTAGACGATAAGAAAGGGCAAGACATTGTCGTATTGAATATGGAGGGAGTTTCACTCATCGCAGACCAATTCATCATTTGTCATGCGAACTCGGAGCGCCAAGTGCAAGCAATTGCCAGAGAAGTTGCCGATAAGGCTTCAGAAAACGCATTTGACGTCAAAAGAGTGGAAGGTATGGATAACGGCAGATGGGTCCTCGTCGACTTGGGCGATGTCATCGTCCACGTATTCCATAAGGACGAGCGCGGATATTATAATTTGGAGAAGTTATGGGGAGATGCTCCATTGCTGAAAATGGACGATGGACAATAAAGAGGCATATACGGACTTCGCCCTCGTCTATGATGAATTGATGATAGATATACCTTATGAGGCATATGTGGAGTTGATCTCCCTTGCTGCTGACGGGATAAAAGAAAAGAAAATCATCGATGTCGGTTGCGGGACGGGTTTGCTTTCTGTAAAGTTATCGAAAGCCGGGGCATTTGTGACAGGGATCGATTTATCTAAGGATATGCTCAATGTCGCAGAAAAACGCGCAAATGACCTTTCCTTGGACATTGATTTTAAGAAAATGCCAATGCAGGAAATAGAAGGGGCAGAGCAATTTGACGTTGCTGTCATAGCGATTGATTCGCTGAACTACTTACCGGACCGTGAAAGTGTCCTCGACACTTTCAATGGTATCCATTCTGTTTTGAGAAAAGGTGGAGTGCTCATTTTTGATGTGCATTCCACTTTCAAGACCGACGTCATTTTCATGGAAGGTCCATTCACTTTCGATAACGATCGTATCGCATATATTTGGCATACAGAGGAAGGCGATGAGGAGCATTCCGTCATGTCGGAACTCAGCTTTTTCGTAAAAGAGGATAGCGGCCTTTACCGTCGATTCGATGAAAGACATCAACAACGCACTTTTCATGTGTATGAATACGTAGATTTATTGCAAGATGCTGGTTTTACGATGGAACGTATTTTTGCAGATTGGGAAGATGAGCCCCCGCACGAAGAAAGTGAGAGAATATTTTTTCAAGCGCGTAAATGACACTTCCAATTTCGTTGGAAATCAGATATAGTGGGATATGACTCCATATGGATGCCTCGTAGAAAGGGTGGTAAAGCTGTTTCTATCGATCGTATCCGGAAAATGGCGTAAAATCATCACCCCTATTGCAGCAATCGCTGTACTATCCGCAATTCTGTTCTTTCCCCGAGGGCAGGCCGACAGTCAACTGACAGTCGCAAGCGGACAAACCCCAATTTTAGATGTTATACAAGAGCAACAACTAGAAGAAGAGCAGCCGATTGAAAGTATTGAAACGGCCCCGATGATGATCATGGTCGATATCCAAGGCGCCGTGAAGTATCCTGGCGTCTATTCACTCATGGAAGGAGATCGTCTGATCGATGCCATTCATGCGGCGGGTGGCTATTTGGCTGATGCGGATTCCCGAATGCTGAACCACGCTATGAAACTTCCAGATGAGTTTTTCATTTATGTGCCTAGGGAAGGTGAAGAAGTTGATTTTTCCGGGTCAGCCGGTTCAAGTCATCTCCAGCAGGGCGATGGCTCGAAGGATGACGGAAAAGTGAACATCAACACCGCGGATGCGCAGGAGCTCATGACAATTCCGGGAATCGGACCGTCAAAGGCCGCTGCCATCATTCAATATCGTGAAGAGCATGGGCTATTCGCTTCCCCCGAAGCCATAATGGAAGTGTCTGGAATCGGGCAAAAGACGTATGAAAAGCTTGAGTCTTTCATTACGGCAAAATAATTGAAACTGTTTGGAGGCATACATATGGAGCGTATTACATGGGATCAGTTTTTCATGGCGCAATGCCATTTGCTTGCGGTCAGAAGCACTTGTACAAGACTGACGGTCGGAGCGACAATCGTCAGAGACAACAGGATCATTGCGGGGGGCTATAACGGCTCCATTTCAGGCGGGGACCATTGCATCGATCATGGATGTTATGTTGTCGGAAATCATTGCGTCCGAACAATTCACGCTGAGATGAACGCATTGCTCCAATGTGCAAAATACGGAAGTCCTGTTGAAGGGGCATCCTTGTATGTGACTCATTTTCCTTGTTTGCAATGCTCAAAAGCGATCATTCAGTCTGGAATAAAGACTGTCAACTATGCGTCGGATTATAAGAACGACGAATACGCCATAGAGCTTTTCAAGCAATCCGGTGTTGAAATCAGACATATCCCTTTCGATGAAAGAAAGGTGGATTTCACAAAGGAAGGGAAGTTACAGCTCATCAATGACTTGCTTGCAGAAATGGAATCATTAGGCGCGCCGACCGAAGAGCTTGTTCCATTCAAAAAAAGGGTGGATGACTTATTTGGCAAGTGATCGGCAAAATTCGCCTTATTTATATTTGCGTGCCGGTAGCCGTATCCGCTTTTGCAGCATACGGACCGGCGCAATTTTTACTCCTCAATCTATTGCTTATCCCCATTTTTCTCCGTAGAAAAGAAGCCGCCACTCCAATACTTGCATTGGCGGCATCAATATTCTCCTATTTTTTCATTTCATTGCATGTACCTGAACTTAATGAAGGCGGACAACCTGCCACCTTGAATTTAACATGGACCGATCAAGTTAAAATTGATGGCGGAAAAATGAAAGGCTTTGCGAAGACAGACACCGGCGAAGTCGTTTATGCCTTGCTGAAATTCGAGAATGAAGCCCAGAAATTACAATTTCAAAACTTGCATATCCCTTCTTATCATTTTACTTTGGAAGGGGCTTTTCAGGAACTGCCCACCTCGGCACATGAATATTCCTTCAACATGGAACGTTACTTGAGAATGAATGGTGCTGTAGGCATGTTCGAATCCACTAGATTATTAAACTATGAATTCAACTCCGGATTGAATACGATTTTATCGGAGCGAAGGTGGAATGTGAAGCAGCATATCCAAGAAACTTTTCCGGAATCGCTCGTAACGGAAGCGCAAGCCTTGCTCATTGGGGATCGGAGCGGCATGGATGAACAGGTGGCTTCCAGATATAGGACTCTTGGAATCACCCATCTATTTGCCATATCGGGTTTGCATGTCGGACTGCTGACGTTTCTATTTCGAAACCTGCTGATCAGATTGTCGGTCAGGATTGAAACAATCGATAATTTTCTGATCATTCTTCTACCATTATACGCAGTAATAGCGGGTGGAGCACCATCTGTTTGGCGAGCAGTATCCGTGACAATACTCATTCTGCTTACTGCGACTGGGCGATTCAGAATGAGAATGGATGATGCACTTGCCATGAGTGCCGCCGGCTTTATCCTTTGGCAGCCATTCGTCGTATTCCAGCCCGGATTCCAACTATCATATTTGGCCGCATTCTCGTTAATATACTCGACAAGAATACTTTCGCGTCCTACATCAGCAATTACGTTATCATTTCTAGTGACGTCCATTACTCAATTAGCGTTATATCCGATCCTTTTGTACCACTTCTATGAGTTGTCACTATCGTCTTTTATCGTAAATCTTTTCTATGTTCCTCTTTATTCATTCGTCATATTACCGACGAATATCGTATTATTGTTGTTGACCTATGCATTGCCTCCTATCGCTGAAATTGTTTTTTTGCTCTATGTTCCGTTTAGAAGCTGGATTGAGGCATGTACAGAATTTCTGGCATCCTTACCAAATCAAGTATGGGTTCCGGGTCGACCTGGTCCATTTACATCGATACTCGCAATATGCGGTACTCTCTTGTTTTTTATTGCCCTTGAAAGAGGAGTGAAAGCATTTCGGGCTGTCCCTTACGTCTTGATACCCGCGCTTCTTATTCAGGCATTACTGTATACGGAATCAGCGACGAGGGTGACGTATCTTGATGTCGGACAAGGGGATGCAATCGTCATCGAACTCCCATATCGCAGAGGAGTATACGTCATCGATACAGGAGGGACGGTGAACTTTGGAGAACCTAATTGGCGCACGCCGGAAAAAGCATTCGAAGTGGGCAGGAGCATTGTCGTCCCTTTTTTGAAAGGGAGAGGAATTACTAAAATAGATAAATTAATATTAACCCATGCGGACAGCGATCATATGGAAGGTGCGGACGAAGTTCTGGAAGAGGTCCAAGTGAGGGAGATCCACATTTCACCGGGGAGTGAAAAGGAAAAGACGATGGAAGATGTTATGCGGATAGCTACAGACAAGGGGATCCCGGTTTTTGCTATGAAAGAGGGGGCCACTTGGTTGGACAAGAACTCTGATTTTTACTATATGGCACCTGCCGTTGGTCCATACAAAGGGAATGACAGCTCCCTTGTGCTCTTCATGACGACAGAAGGGCCTTCATTCCTGTTCACCGGAGATTTGGGGGTTGAAGGAGAGAGGAAGCTACTTGGAAGATATGGAAACTTCGATTGGGGAAAGGTGATTCTGAAAGCCGGCCATCACGGCAGCCATACGTCCAGCTCTGATGAATTCGTGCGAGCTCTGCAACCGGAACTGACAATATTCTCATACGGGAAGGATAATCGGTATGGACATCCTCACGCAGAAGTGTTGGAGACTTTTAAAAAGTATGGACTTTCGACGATGTCAACGGCTGATCACGGCTCAATAACGGTTTCCGTGAAAAGAGGCGGCTATTCTGTTGTGGCGCAATAAAATGAAAAGGCGGCCTTGTCCATTCCGAGTGGGAAATGAACAAGCCGCCTTTCAGGAGTGCTATTAGTGCGCGACGAAGTCTACGATTGTAGCAATAACGAAAATTGCAGAAAAAGCAACGAAAGCTACAATGAAACCGATACCAGAGTCGATTAAATCATTGCGTTTAGACTGTACGTCATGTTCGAACTCATTCATTGCTACACCTCCTAATTCCTTTATAGTATAGATGATAACCGATAAAAAATCTATATCAAACGATCTTTTATGCCGGGTTTGTGACAATCGACACAAATTGTTCATAGTCGTGAATTGGTAATGTATAATGGGACAATGTGAGTGACTGGAGGGATTCAGATGGTCAACGCGATCTGGAAAAGCATAGGAGAAGGGAAATTAGAACCTGTTTATTTGTTGACAGGCATCGAGCAGCATTTGATTGATACGACAATCAAAAGGATTATAAAGGCGATGCCTGACATCGATGAGAGTTCGGTCGTCCGTTTTGATTTGGAGGAAACACCGATTGAAGCCGTTCTTGAAGAGGCGGACACACTTCCTTTTTTAGAAGATAGGAAATTAATTATCGCCAATAATGCATCCTTCCTGAAGGCGGCCGATAAAACGAAAGAGAAAGTCGTACATAATATCGCATTACTGGAGACTTGGCTAAGTAATCCATCGCCAACAGCAACTGTCCTGTTTTTGGCGCCTTATGAAAAACTGGACGGGCGGAAAAAGATTGTGAAGGTAATGCAACAAAAAGCGGTTGTCGTAGAAGCGATGCCGCTGACCGGCCGAGATTTGACTACATGGATACAAAACGAAGCAGGAAGGAATGGCGTCAAAATCAGTCCGGAAATTGCACAAGTGCTCGTGGAAATGGCAGGTGACAGCCTATTGACCCTTTCAAGTGAAATTGAAAAAATAGGCATGTATATGAATGGGAAAGGCGAAGTGACTAGAGAGATCATCGAAATGCTCGTACCCCGTTTGCCTGAAATGGACGTATTTCGCCTGACGGATGCATACATGACCGGCAATGTGAAAAGGACAATTACAATTTACCATGATTTACTGCGTAATGGTGAAGAGCCAATTATGCTGACTTCTCTCATTGCAGGACAGATCAGATTGATGATTCACGTAACGTCATTAGTGAAAAAAGGTTATCAACAACAGCAAATCGCAAAAACATTAAACGTCCATCCATATCGGGTGAAGTTAATTATGGATAATCGTAGTATACCGAAAATGGAAAGGCTACTCCTTATCTTAGAGAAACTAGCCCACATCGACCATCAATTAAAGTCAACAAGCGGCAAAAGGGAAAGGGTGCTTGAAATCTTTTTCATGGAGCCACTAAGAGTGTAAATAGAAAAGGCTGTCCACTTTGTCGATTAATCGACACGAGTGACAGCCTTTTTTACTTATTGCTTATAGAGCTTTTTTTGTAAGACGTGCTTTTTGACGAGCAGCTGTGTTTCTGTGGATAAGACCTTTACGAGCAGCTGTATCCAATCTTTTGACTGCGTCTTTCAAAAGTTCAGAAGCGTTCTCTTCTTTATTGATGAGCGCAGTGTCAGCTTTACGCACAGCAGTACGCATTGCAGCTTTGAATTGAGAGTTTTGCTCGTTTGCTGCGGCACTTTGTTTAACGCGCTTAATTGCACCTTTGATGTTTGGCATTCCATTCACCTCCAATTTCAGGTAAGGCAAGAGTGTTTCCATAATAGCATTCGGATATCTCTTTACAACATTAACATTTTAGCAAAAACCTAGCTTTAACGCAATAAAAATATGCAAAGAATATTTCCTTGACACAACGTGCAAACTGCATGTTGAGGTGATGACAATGGATAAGTACGACTTTTACCGGACGGACCTCTTAGTTGAAAACGAGGAAATGGTTCGCCACCGGACAGAAAAAGAAAAACAGAAATTAAAGGATTCCGAAGGTATACAATTTGATGAACAACGAAAGGGCAGAGTCATTTTGACGTCTGTCAAAATCAATGCTGAAGGGGAAAAGAAAATCGGTAAGAAGAGAGGAACCTATTTGACGTTGACGAACCCTACGTTAACGCATACCGATCGTGAAGGCCTCCAAGAGATGACGGAAATGCTCAAATTGAAACTGACAGAAATGACTGAGGGTATAACGGATTTGAAGACGGGGAAGATCCTTATGGTCGGACTTGGCAATCGGGAAGTAACTCCTGACGCTGTCGGTCCGCTGACGATGGATCGTCTGAAAGAAATTGTCCCCTTATATTATTCGGACGAGGGAAGCGAATTGTTCGTCTATGCTCCAGGAGTGACGATTCAGACTGGACTCGAGACGGCTGATTTTGTCAAAGCATTGGTGAACGAAATCAAACCTGATCTCCTGATCGTCATAGATGCATTGGCTGCCCGAGATAGTTCAAGATTATGCAAAACAATCCAAATGACAGACACAGGTATACATCCTGGCTCCGGAGTAGGGAATAGCCGAAAAGAGTTATCGAGAGAAACTCTTGGCATCCCGGTCATTGCCATCGGCATCCCGACTGTAGTGGATGGTCCGGTATTGATTGCAGATGCCATCAATACGCTATTTAGTTATATCGCGTCCAAAATCGAGGAGGAAAGTCATCCTTCCTCAAGGCTGTCCGTTGGGAATTGGCTGCATACCCCTAATAAGGATGCAGATCGAACAAAATTGGTACCTATTTTCGGCGATTGGACTTCATGGCCGCATGAGGAAAGGGTTCAACTGTTTGAAGAAGTATTATCGAATCACGACCTGAATACATTTATATCACCTAAAGAGATCGATTCATGGGCTGCTCTTTATGCAGAGACATTAACCGACTCCATAAGTGAGTGGATTGAGGACATTAAAACGAGTCATTGACCCCAACTTCAACGCATATAGTTGAAGACGGGGGGATGTCGCATGAAGAAAAATCTGCAAATATGGATTGCAATCGTATTCGTTCTTTTCCTATTCCCGGTACTCATCCAATTCATACCGGAAGAATCGAAAATCTCAAATTCGAAAATTATCAAGGAAAATGCAATGATCGTTTACGCCTCGAACATCGTTGAAGAAGAGAAAGCAGAACCTGAACCTGTAGCAGAAGTCATGGAGGAGCCCGAAACGAATGCCGGGAAAGTATTGCTTTATTTCACCCATGGCTACGAAGCGTATGAACCGATCACAAAAGCGGCTGATGGAAAAATCGCGGTAAACCATCAGACTGAAAATGTGATGAAGATGGGTGATAAGCTCAAAGGATTACTTGAAATGAATGGTGTGGAGACGGATACGTTGAAAAAGATGGTACCGATTCATGCACGTGCCTATAAGGATATGAGACCGTTCGTAAAAAAGCAGCTTTCCGAAAATGAATATGATTTAATTATTGATATCCATCGGGACGCAGTCGGACCCGAAAAGACGACAATAGTACATGAAGAGGAACGTTTTGCGAAAGTTGCATTCGTACTTGGGCTAGATAACCCTTCTTATAAAAAGAATGCAGTGATGACGAATAGGCTAAAAACAGAGATGGAAAAGCGGATTCCGGGCATAACAAGGGATGTCATTCCAAAGAGTGGGGCTGGCGTGGATGGAAAGTACAATCAAGATCTTCACCCGAACCTCATACTTTTGGAGCTTGGAGGAATTGGAAACTCGGAAGATGAACTTAATCGTACAATATCCGTTATTTCAGAAGCTATATTAGAAATTCTGAATAACGGTGAAACGGAAGGATAGGAATGAAAGTTTAGCTTCATGGATAATGTCCATGAAGCTTTTATTCGTTTGAAGTATCACCAATCTTTATCAAATCGCGCTCATCTGTTAGACTTGATAAGTCAATAATGTACGCTTTCATTATTTAATTTGCGGGAATAAGAAAATGTAACATGTTTATCAGTTATTTGCTATAATGCAAATAGCTTATATAGGAGTGAACTGACAGATGAATCATGAAGAAAGATTGGCACGTCAAAAAAACATTAGGAACTTCTCGATCATTGCCCATATCGATCACGGGAAATCAACGTTGGCCGATCGACTATTGGAAAAGACGGAAACGGTAAGCTCGCGTGAAATGAAATCACAGACACTGGATTCTATG
Source organism: Sporosarcina pasadenensis (assembly GCF_047228845.1). Lineage (NCBI taxonomy): Bacteria > Bacillati > Bacillota > Bacilli > Caryophanales > Caryophanaceae > Sporosarcina > Sporosarcina pasadenensis. Next base: position 89,234 of record NZ_JBFEGM010000007.1, on the reverse strand, counting down.
GATTTGGAACGCGAACGCGGAATTACGATCAAATTGAACGCAGTGCAATTATCATACACGGCGAAAAATGGTGAAGAGTACACTTTCCACCTGATCGATACTCCAGGGCACGTAGACTTTACGTACGAAGTGTCACGAAGCCTTGCAGCATGTGAAGGAGCGCTGCTTGTTGTTGACGCAGCCCAAGGAATTGAAGCCCAAACGTTGGCAAACGTTTATTTGGCGCTGGATAATGATCTAGAAATTTTGCCTATTATTAATAAAATCGATTTGCCTGCGGCGGATCCGGATAAAGTGAAAAAAGAGATTGAAGATGTCATCGGTTTGGATGCCTCTGAGGCAGTCCATGCATCTGCGAAAGCCGGCATCGGCATCGAAGAGATCCTAGAGCAGATCGTCGAGAAAGTGCCCGCGCCGACAGGAGATCCGGAAGCGCCATTGAAAGCATTGATTTTCGATTCTCATTATGATCAGTACAAGGGTGTCATCGTCAATATCCGAATTGTTGAAGGGACTGTAAAACCCGGCGACAAAATTCGCATGATGGCAACCGGAAAAGAGTTCGAAGTCATTGAGACTGGAGTGTTCACACCGAATATTTCCATGCGCGATGAACTATCAGTTGGAGATGTCGGCTTCCTTTCCGCGGCGATTAAAAATGTCGGGGATACACGGGTAGGGGACACGATTACGAATGCGAAGAACCCTGCAAGTGAGCCGCTGCCAGGTTACCGTAGATTGAATCCGATGGTGTTCTGCGGACTTTACCCGATCGATTCATCCAAGTATGTCGACTTGCGTGAAGCGCTTGAGAAACTTGAGCTGAACGACTCAGCTTTGGAGTATGAAGCGGAGACATCACAGGCATTAGGCTTCGGATATCGATGCGGATTCCTCGGACTTCTCCATATGGAAATCATCCAGGAGCGGATTGAACGGGAATTTAAAATTGACTTGATAACTACAGCACCGAGCGTTATTTACAATGTTGTCACGACTGACGGAAAAGAATTGAAAGTCGACAACCCTTCCATGATGCCGGATGCACAAAAAATCGATCATGTTGAAGAGCCTTACGTAAAAGCATCAATCATGGTGCCAAACGAATATGTCGGTTCCGTCATGGAGTTATGCCAGACAAAACGCGGTAATTTCATTACAATGGATTACTTGGACGCTTCACGTGTCAATATCATATACGAATTGCCTCTTGCAGAAATCGTCTATGACTTTTTCGACCAATTAAAATCTGGGACGAAAGGATACGCGTCATTCGATTATGAACTGATTGGCTATAAAACATCGAAGCTTGTGAAAATGGACATCCTGTTGAACGGTGAGCAAGTCGACGCATTGAGCTTCATCGTCCACCGTGATTTCAGCTACGAGCGGGGTAAGGCGATTGTCGAGAAACTGAAGAATCTCATTCCTCGTCAACAGTTCGAAGTACCTGTCCAAGCCGCAATTGGTCAAAAGATCGTTGCCCGTTCGACGATCAAATCGATCGGTAAAAACGTTCTTGCCAAATGTTACGGCGGAGACATCTCCCGTAAACGGAAATTGCTTGAGAAGCAAAAAGAAGGGAAAAAGCGGATGAAGCAAGTCGGATCCGTCGAAGTCCCACAAGAAGCGTTCATGGCTGTCCTCAAAATGGACGAGGATTGATATCTGAAAAATTAAAAGGAGTCCAATCCGGACTCCTTTTTGCACGACCGCTATTGCTGACTAGAAAGGGGAAAACCAAATGCGAGGTATGTATATTCATATTCCTTTCTGCCATCAGATTTGCCATTACTGTGATTTCAATAAAGTGTTCTTTAAAAATCAACCAGTTGATGAGTATATCGAATCGATCGGAAATGAACTTGCCATCATGGCGAATGAAGGTCATTCATTCAACGGGCTTGAGACCGTCTTCCTAGGCGGAGGAACACCGACTTCATTATCAGAAAAACAACTTGACCGATTACTGGAAATCATCCATCAGCATGTCGACGTCAGTACGTTGCGGGAATTTTCGACGGAAGCAAATCCTGATGAGTTGACCCGCGGAAAACTAACTGTCCTGAAAAACGGCGGTGTAGGTCGACTGAGCATCGGCGTCCAATCCTTCGACGAGCAACTTTTAAAAAGGATCGGGAGGACGCACGGCGCGGATACTCCCAAAAAAGTCATTCAGGATGCACGTGAAATCGGCTTTGAAAACATAAGCATCGACCTCATCTATGGATTGCCGGAACAATCCATTCGTCAATGGGAGGATACGCTCGATAAAGCACTATCATTGGACCTTCCTCATTACTCAGGGTACTCGCTCATCGTCGAGCCTAAAACGGTCTTTTATAACTTGATGAATAAAGGGAAGCTGCCGTTGCCAGGAGAGGATACCGAAGCAGAGATGTTTTCTATGCTGATCGACCGGATGGGCGAAGCCGGCAAAATGCAATACGAAATCAGCAATTTTGCGAAAACTGGGTATGAGTCAATCCACAATCTCATTTACTGGGATAATGACGAGTACGCCGGCATAGGCGCGGGCGCGCATGGGTACTTGAAAGGGCAACGATATGCTAATCATGGACCGCTTAGAAAATATATGGAATCGATGGAAACCGGATCGCGACCTATCGTGGAACAACATGTCGTATCGCCAACTGAAGCAATGGAGGAGGAAATGTTTCTAGGGCTGCGAAAATCCGAAGGCGTATCCCTTCATTCATTCGAATCCAAATTCGGAAAAACATTGTCGGAAGTTTACGGCAATGTTCTTGAAGAGCTGACTAGTAAAGGTCTGATTTCTGAATCTGAGGGTAGTATAAAACTGACAGGGAAAGGCGTTTTCAGAGGGAACGAAGTATTCCAGCAATTTCTCAAATGACCGCGAGTGAATTCATTGACACTAACAATTCGATTTGTTAAATTATGAGTAGTATTAGCACTCACACTTAAAGAGTGCTAACAGGAGTGATGATTATGTTGACAAACAGACAATTGCTTATTTTGCAACTGACGGTTAACGATTTCATCGAATCCGCCCAACCTGTCGGATCAAGGCAGTTATCTAAAAAACCGGAAGCCCCTTTTAGTCCTGCGACCATTCGGAATGACATGGCCGATTTAGAAGAGATGGGCTATCTTGAAAAGACCCATACTTCATCAGGTAGAGTCCCTTCCGAAAAAGGGTACCGTTTCTATGTCGATCATTTATTGACTCCCGAAAAACTGACATTGGAAGATAGTGTGCAATTGCGCTCCATTTTTCAGGAACGGGTTGTGGAGACGGAGGAATTGATAAGGAATTCCGCCAAAATCATATCCGAATTGACGAATTATACGTCTATACTTTTAGGACCGGATATGTCCATGCATTCAGTGAAACGGTTTTCGATCGTGCCGCTGGATGACACAAAAGCGGTCGCCATCATTGTGACCGACAATGGACATGTTGAGAATCGGGTCTTTGATGTACCGCAAGGCATGCTTGCTTCGGATATTGAAAAGATGGTCAATATTTTAAACGAAAGGCTTGTCGGGACACCACTGAGTTTCCTACAAAACAAGCTTGCCCATGAAACGAGAACGGTTTTCGAACAGCATGTGCATCATGCTGGTGAACTGTTTGCTTCCTTTCAAAGGGCTATGACGATCAAGCCTGAGGAACGTCTGTATTTCGGCGGCAAAATGAATATGATGAAGCAACCGGAATTTAACGACCTACAAAAAATGAAGATGTTTTTCGAGTTGATGGAAACCGGAGAGCCAGCGATGACATTTTTCCAAGATGATTCAAAAGGCATTCACGTTCGGATCGGTTCGGAAAACAAGCATAACGCAATGGAAGATTGCAGTGTGATTACTGCCAATTACTCTGCCGGTGACAATATGGCTGGTTCCATAGCAATCATCGGACCGAAGCGGATGGATTATGGCAGGGTCATAACGGTGCTTGATATCCTAAGTGAGAACTTATCGCAAGCATTATTGCAAATGACCATCGGATTGGATAGGAGGAAAGAAAAGTGACGGATAAAAAAGAAACAGTGGAAAAAGAAGACGTTCAACAGGACACTGTGGCGGCCGAGGACGTTGCATCAGCTCAACAAGAGACTGTAGCAGAAGACGGCGTTGCAGAAGTTGGTCCTGAGATCGATGTAAAGGACAAAAGAATTAACGAGCTTGAGTCCAAGTTAGAAGAAGAGGAAAACAAGCTGCTGCGTGTCCTTGCAGATTTTGAAAATGCCAAAAGAAGGAATGCGCTTGATCAGGAAGCGCTCGTCAAATACAAAGCCCAAAGCTTGTTGACATCTATTTTGCCCGTCTTGGACAACTTCGAACGCGCTCTTACAGTCGAAGTCAAAAATGACGAAGCTCAATCTATCATGACAGGAATGGATATGATTTATCGTAACCTTCTCGAAGCTCTCAAAGGTGAAGGGCTCGTCGAAATCGAGGCTTCAGACAAGGAATTCGATCCAAATTTCCATCAGGCGGTCATGACGGGCAGCGATCCTGATAAGTCATCAGGCATCGTGCTTGAGGAGCTTCAAAAAGGGTATTTGTTGAAAGATCGTGTACTTCGTCCTTCCATGGTCAAAGTAAACGAATGAGTATGTAATCTAGTTGAAGATGTATTATTTTAGGAGGAATTCAAATGAGCAAAATTATCGGTATCGACTTAGGTACAACTAACTCTGTAGTTGCAGTATATGAAGGCGGAGAGGCGAAAGTCATTCCTAACCCGGAAGGAAATCGTACAACACCTTCAGTAGTTGCATTCAAAAACGGAGAGCGACAAGTCGGGGAAGTGGCTAAGCGCCAATCCATTACGAATCCAAACACCATTATGTCCGTGAAAAGACATATGGGTTCCGATTATAAAGTGAAAGTTGAAGATAAAGAATACACTCCACAAGAAGTTTCTGCAATGATCCTTCAATATATGAAAGGTTACGCGGAAGAATACTTAGGTGAAAAAGTGACGAAAGCAGTCATTACCGTTCCGGCTTATTTCAATGATGCACAGCGTCAAGCGACGAAGGATGCCGGCACAATTGCAGGACTTGAAGTTGAGAGAATCATTAACGAACCGACAGCGGCTGCTCTTGCTTACGGTCTTGATAAGGCGGATGAAGATGAAACGATCCTCGTCTATGACCTTGGCGGCGGTACATTCGACGTTTCAATCCTCGAGCTCGGCGATGGTGTCTTCCAAGTGCGTGCAACGGCAGGCGACAATAAATTGGGCGGCGACGACTTCGACGATGTCATCATTGACTACTTGGTACAAGAATTCCGTAAAGAAAACGCAATCGATCTATCAAAAGACAAAATGGCGATGCAACGCTTGAAAGACGCAGCTGAAAAAGCGAAGAAAGACCTTTCAGGGGTAACGTCAACTCAAATTTCATTGCCGTTCATCACTGCGGGAGAAGCGGGTCCGCTTCATTTGGAGATTTCATTGACTCGCGCTAAATTCGACGAATTGACAGCACATTTGGTGGAACGTTCAATGGTGCCGACGCGCCAGGCTATGAAAGATGCAGACTTGTCACCATCAGAAATTGACCGTGTCATCCTCGTAGGAGGTTCTACACGTATTCCGGCTGTACAAGAAGCAATCAAGAAAGAAACTGGCAAAGAGCCTTTCAAAGGCGTTAACCCTGATGAAGTCGTAGCTATGGGTGCGGCTGTTCAAGGTTCGATCCTGCGCGGAGATGTGAAAGATGTTGTCTTGCTTGACGTAACGCCACTTTCCCTAGGAATCGAGACAATGGGCGGCGTATTCACGAAATTGATCGAAAGAAATACGACGATTCCAACGAGCAAGTCCCAAGTGTTCTCGACGGCTGCTGATAACCAGCCTGCGGTAGATATCCACGTATTGCAAGGCGAGCGTCCAATGGCTGCCGATAATAAAACACTTGGCCGTTTCCAATTGACGGATATTCCACCGGCTCCACGCGGTATCCCGCAGATCGAAGTGACATTCGATATCGACAAAAACGGTATTGTCACAGTAAAAGCGAAAGATCTCGGAACGCAAAAAGAGCAAAACATTACGATTCAATCAAGCTCCGGCCTTTCTGATGATGAAATCGAGCGCATGGTGAAGGATGCCGAAGCGAATGCTGAAGCGGATAAACAGCGCAAAGAAGAAGCAGATTTGAAAAATGACGCTGACCAGCTCGTATTCATGGCTGAAAAGACATTGAAAGACCTTGAAGGCAAAGTATCTGAAGACGAAGTGAAAAAAGTTGAAGATGCTAAAGAAGAACTGAAAGCGGCAGTTGAAGCAGGAAACTTGGACGAAATGCGTACGAAGAAGCAAGCATTGGAAGAACTTGTCCAACAATTGTCGGTTAAATTGTATGAGCAGGCAGCAGCGGAAGCTCAAGCGCAAGGCGGCTCAGCTGAAGCTGGCGGCCAACCGCAAGATGATGGTGTTGTCGATGCCGACTTTGAAGAAGTGGACGATGACAAGAAAAACTAATTGAACGATTGATTGACGGAAAAGTCAAAGTCCGATATTCCGGCTTTGACTTTTTCTTTTGTTGAGCGAGCAATATAATCTTGCCGATAGCAGTTTTGTCTCTTTTTTCTATGCGTGTTACAATGAGCTGTAACTCGGAACTGGAACGGTTTTAAGCTAGGATTACGGTTCGTGAAATGCGAATGTCAAAGATTCATGGGAGAGTGGAATAATGAGCAAGCGTGATTATTACGAAGTACTTGGCGTGCCGAAAACGGCAAGCAAAGAGGATATTAGGAAAGCCTATCGGAAATTATCTAAACAATATCATCCCGACTTGAATAAAGAAGCGGGAGCAGAAGAGAAATTTAAAGAAGTGACAGAAGCTTTTGAGATATTGAGTGACGAGAAGAAACGCGCAAATTACGACCAATTCGGCCATGCTGATCCTAACCAAGGGTTCGGCGGTTTCGGCGGCTTTAGCGGAGGTTCTGCCGACGGATTCGGTTTTGAAGATATTTTCAGTACGTTCTTTGGCGGTGGTACGAGACGACGCGATCCGAACGCACCTAGGAAAGGCGATGATCTCCAGTACTCCATGACGATCGATTTCATGGAAGCAGTATTTGGAAAAGAGACTGAAATTGAATTGCCTAGAGAAGAAACATGTGATACGTGCAGCGGAACCGGAGCCAAAAAAGGTACACCGGTCAATACATGTTCGCATTGTGGTGGATCAGGACAAATTTCAATCACTCAAAATACTCCATTAGGTCAAATGGTAAACCGCAGGGCATGTCCGCAGTGTCAAGGATCCGGCAAAATCATTCCTGAAAAATGCGAAACTTGCCATGGTGCAGGACGTGTGACGAAACGGAAGAAAATCAAAGTGACAATTCCTGCGGGTGTCGATGATGGTCAGCAGTTGCGCGTGTCTGGTCAAGGGGAAGCAGGCATCAATGGCGGCCCGGCTGGAGACTTATACATCGTCTTCAGGGTGAAAGATCATGATCGCTTTATTCGTGAGGGCGACGATATCTATTTGGAAGTCCCTATTACATTCCCTCAATTGGCGCTTGGAGATGAAATCGAAGTGCCGACTGTGACGGGGAACGTCAAATTGAAGATACCTGCAGGGACGCAATCAGGAACGAATTTCCGCCTGCGCGGAAAAGGCGTCAAAAATGTACACGGACATGGAATAGGTGATCAGCATGTCATCATCAAAGCGATCACGCCTAAAAAAATGACGGAAAAACAGAAAGAGCTACTCCGTGAATTCGCTTCAATCGATGGCAACTCGCCAGATGAGTATTCGAGCTCACTTTTTGATAAAATCAAAAGAACAATAAAAGGCGACTGAAAGGGATGAACGTAGTTGAAATGGTCTGAAATCTCCATCCATACATCACATGAGGCGACAGAAGCCGTTGCCAATATTTTGCATGAAGCGGGGGCGAGCGGAGTCATCATCGAGGATTCCGAGGAGCCTGACCGGATTCATGAAGATCGTTTCGGCGAGATCTACGAGCTCAAGAAAGAAGACTTCCCTGCAGAAGGGGTCATCGTCAAAGCCTACTTGCCAGTTAACAGCTTTTTGATCGAAACGGTGAAAGAAATAAGTGAATCCGTAAACGAACTGGCTGAGTTCGGCTTGGATGTGGGACTCAATCGAGTTCAGACAAACGAAGTCGATGAAGAAGATTGGGCGACGGCTTGGAAAAAATATTACCATCCTGTCAAAATCTCGGGAAGATTCACGATCGTTCCTACGTGGGAAACGTATGAGCCTGTTGATTCTGATGAATTGATCATTGAACTCGATCCTGGCATGGCTTTCGGAACAGGGACACACCCGACGACGGTCATGTGTCTACAGGCATTGGAAAAGTATGTGAAACAAGGCGACACTGTCATTGATGTCGGGACCGGATCGGGAGTGTTGTCTATCGGAGCAGCACTACTTGGAGCGTCTCATGTCCATGCGCTTGACCTGGATGAAGTCGCCGTGCAGGCAGCAAAAGAGAATATCAGCTTGAATAAGGTTGAAAATATCATTGAGGTAACACATGGCAATTTATTAGATTCCGTCAAAGAGCCGGCCTCAATTATCGTTGCCAATATTTTAGCGGAAGTAATTATGACGTTTTCCAGAGATGCGTACTCCATCTTGCCAGAAGACGGGCTGTTCATCGTATCGGGAATCATCGCTCAAAAACGGGACCTTGTGAAGGAAGATCTCCAAAGCAAAGGCTTTGAAATCATCGAATCGGTCTTAATGGAAGAGTGGGTGGCGATTATCGCTTCCAAAAGGAGCGTGTGAACCTGTGCAACGCTATTTCCTTGAGACGCCATTCGAAGAGGACGGAAAAGCCTCTATTTCCGGTGATGACGGTAAGCATATCGCAAAGGTGATGAGAATGGAGGTCGGTGATCTCATCATTGCTGTAGATCATGGCGAAGCATTCATCTCTGAAATAACAAGCATTCACTCGGATGGAGTGTCTGTCAGTAAGAAGGATGGCCCCCTGCCAACGAACGAAATGCAAGTGAACGTGACAATTGCTTGTGGCTTGCCTAAAGGCGATAAATTGGATTTAATCGTACAGAAAGGGACCGAGCTTGGTATGCATTCAGTTATCCCTTTTGAAGCGGAACGATCCATCGTTAAATGGGATGCGAAAAAAGGCGATAAAAAAGTGGAAAGGCTCAAAAAGATTGCGAAGGAAGCAGCGGAACAGTGTCATCGGACGAAGATTCCAGTTGTTTCAGCCCCGATGTCTTTCAAGCAATTGATCCAGGAGTCAAGAAACTATGATATTCGCTTTTTTGCGGATGAGGAAGATGCGAAAGGCACTGACCCAAACAGGATTGCAGACAGGTTGAAAAACGTGTATCATAAACAAACGGTACTGGTCGTTTTCGGTCCTGAAGGCGGATTGTCAAGAAAGGAAGCCGAGGAAATGCGCGCAGCGGATTTTTTATCGGTTTCATTAGGCCCGCGCATACTGAGGACGGAAACTGCCCCGCTCTATTTTTTGTCCGCAATGTCATACGAATTTGAATGAAAGAGGTGAGCAGCTAGTGTCTTCTGTCGCTTTTCATACATTAGGCTGCAAAGTGAATCATTATGAAACGGAAGCTATTTGGCAGCTTTTCAAGGATGCCGGATATGAACGATCCGATTTCGAAAAAAATGCAGACGTCTACGTTATTAATACATGTACGGTCACGAATACCGGCGATAAGAAAAGTCGCCAAGTCATCCGGAGAGCCATCAGGCGCAATCCGGATGCGGTCATTTGTGTTACTGGTTGTTATGCACAGACTTCCCCGGCTGAAATCATGGCGATTCCGGGAGTCGATATTGTCGTCGGTACACAGGACCGTACGAAATTACTCGGACTGATAGATGAATTTAAGGTCGAACGTCAACCGATCAATGCTGTACGGAACATTATGAAGAACCGGGTATACGAAGAGCTCGACGTGCCTGCGTTCACAGATCGCACGAGAGCTTCATTGAAAATACAGGAAGGTTGCAACAACTTCTGCACGTTCTGTATTATCCCATGGGCTCGTGGGCTTATGCGGTCAAGAGACCCAGAAGAAGTCATCCGGCAAGCCCAGCAATTAGTCGATGCCGGGTATCTGGAAATTGTCCTGACGGGAATCCACACAGGCGGATATGGTGAGGATTTGAAAGATTATAACCTTGCCCGCCTGCTGCGTGACCTTGAAACACAGGTGAAGGGATTGAAAAGACTACGGATCAGCTCAATTGAAGCAAGTCAATTGACTGATGAAGTAATTGAAGTGTTGCGTCAGTCAACCAAGATTGTTAGGCATTTGCATATCCCGATTCAATCCGGATCCAATACAGTACTGAAACGGATGAGAAGGAAATATACGATGGAATTTTTCGCAGAAAGACTCGATCGTCTGCGTGAAGCACTTCCGCATCTCGCCATCACATCTGATGTTATCGTAGGTTTCCCGGGTGAGACGGAAGAAGAATTCATGGACACGTATAATTTCGTCAGGGATTATCGTTTTTCCGAATTGCACGTATTCCCTTATTCGAAACGTACGGGGACACCAGCAGCACGGATGGAAGATCAGATTGACGAAGAAGTAAAAAATGAACGTGTCCACCGCCTAATTGAATTGAATGATCAATTGGCAAAACAATATGCAGCCGAATTTGAAGACGAAGTGCTTGAAGTGATTCCGGAAGAAAAGTATAAGCACGACTCGGAAAGCGGTTTGTATGAAGGATATACGGATAACTATTTGAAAGTCGTCTTCCCAGCCGAGGAGTCGATGGTCGGCAAAATTGTCAAAGTGAAAATTACGAAGGTTGGCTATCCTTATAATGAAGGTCAATTCGTCCGTGTTATGGAAGAGGAAGAAGTCCTTGCATGAGTTTTTCAGAAAAACGGTTCATCCATTGTTGGGTGGACTGTTTTTTGATGCGAAGAAATTCATTCTTTGCTATGATGAAAGAGGTATGTACAACTTGAGGAGGAATTATTTTGAATCAACAATATGCATCATATATCGACCATACATTACTGAAAGCGGATGCGACAAAAGAAGAAATCATTAAGTTATGTGAAGAAGCGAAGACATATTCTTTCGCATCGGTATGCGTCAACCCCACGTGGGTAAAGACGGCAGCAGAAATCTTGAAAGGGTCAACAGCAAAAGTATGCACGGTTATCGGATTTCCTCTAGGTGCTTCCACAAGCGAAGTGAAAGCGTTTGAAACGAAAGACGCTATTGAAAACGGTGCCGGCGAAATCGATATGGTTATTAATATCGGCGCATTGCGGAGCGGTGATGATGAACTTGTCAAAGACGACATTGCGGCTGTTGTCGATTCCGCAAAAGGCAAGGCGATCGTCAAAGTGATTATTGAAACGGCATTGTTGAACGATCAAGAGAAAAGGAAAGCTTGCGAACTTTCACGCGCTGCTGGTGCCGATTTTGTCAAAACATCAACCGGTTTCTCAACTGGCGGAGCTACAGTCGAAGATGTGAAATTGATGCGAGGAGTCGTCGGTCCGGAAATGGGTGTGAAGGCTTCTGGAGGAGTTCGTAGCTTCGACGATATGAAAAAGATGATTGACGCAGGCGCGACAAGGATTGGTGCAAGTTCAGGAGTTCAAATCATGCAAGGGTTGCAAGGAAACTCTGCATATTGATAGGCTTCCTGCCCCCCCAATGAAAATTTTCCTATTTCCCGAAGATATTTTGAAAGTTTTTTATTGACCGCTCACAAATAGTACGATATAATTTTTTAGTACAAGGAGTAACGCCTTGTTTCGAAGTGTGCTCGGAGGGAGGGACAAGAGATATGACGAAAACTGTCGTTCGCAAAAATGAATCGCTTGAAGATGCTCTTCGCCGCTTCAAACGTACTGTATCAAAAAGTGGTACAATACAAGAGGTAAGAAAGCGTGAGTTCTACGAGAAACCAAGTGTTAGACGTAAAAAGAAGTCTGAGGCTGCTCGTAAGCGTAAATTCTAATATCTGTCCATATTAACTAACAAAAATAAGCATGTTATGAATGAAACCGGAAGATCCATTTGGATTTTCCGGTTTTTGTACTGATTAGAATGAAACTTTTTAACAAGCTATTACGTAAAGAATATATAATGGATATAAAGAAAGAGGTGAATGGACGAATGCGTAAAATGATTGGGAAGTTTCTCCTGTTCATTTTATTCCTATCCGCGTTTTCAGTCCCTTTTGCGCAAACTGATGCCGCCACTGAAAAAGTATACCACGTGAAATTAAACAAGGATGTGGAAAAGGGCCTTCATGCCTATTTGAAGCGTTCCTTCAAGGAAGCAGAGGAAGCTGGGGCGAAAGCAATCATACTTGAAATCAATACAAATGGAGGCTTTATCGACGCGGCAGGAGAAATAGGGAAATTAATGGATGAGACTAAACCTGATATTATTGCCTATATCAATTACAAAGCACTCTCCGCTGGGGCATACATCGCGTTACATGCTGACAAGATCTACATGTCTCCGAACGGAAAAATTGGTGCAGCCCAAGCAGTTGAAGGAACTACTGGAAATGCCGTAGACGTTAAAGCGCATAGTTTTTGGGTTGCCGAAATGATAAGTGCTGCCGAATCGCATGAGCGTAATCCGGAGTATGCTGAAGCTATGGCAGAACCGTCCATTGAGTTGTCAAAATACCGTGCAGGAAAGGGTCAATTATTGACGTTGACTGCAAGTGAAGCGGCCGAAGTCGAGTATAGTGAAGGAACCGTTTCGTCTTTCCAGGAACTTCTGAAAGTGAATGGGCTGGAAAACGCTGAAGTCGTGAAGACCCATGTGACGTTCACGGAAGGCATTGCACGATTTGTTACAAATCCAATCGTCGTTCCAATTTTGCTGTCGATTGCGGGTCTGGGCCTCGTAGTGGAGCTCTATTCTCCTGGTTTCGGCGTGCCGGGAACGATGGCGCTTTCGGCATTGCTGCTGTTCTTTTTCGGACACCTTATTGCCGGCCTTGCCGGGTATGAAACGCTGATTCTGTTCATCATCGGCATTGTGCTAGTTGTACTTGAGTTTTTCTTGGCGGGTGGGATAGCCGGCCTCCTTGGGGCTATCGCTATCGTTGTAAGTATTATTTTGGCGGGTGGCAATCCGATGTTCATGGCGTATTCCGTCTTAATTGCGATTGCAGTGGCCGTCAGCGGGATGGTGATCATTATGAAGTTTTTTGGAAGGAAATTACACTTGCTTAATAAGGTCGTACTAATGGATTCTACAGACACGGAGAGCGGTTATGTATCGAATGTCAATCGGGTCGAGTTGCTCGGTAAGAAGGCGGTTACAATTACGCCTCTTCGTCCTGCAGGTACGATTGATATGGAAGGCGAGCGGATCGATGTCGTTTCACAAGGAAGCTACATTGATAGAGGGAAACATGTTATCATTGTGAAGGTTGAAGGATCCCGGATCGTAGTTCGGGAATTCGAAGAAAAGGGGGATAATGAATAATGGATGTAATTTTTGGAGCTGGTTCGATTGCGACAATCGCAATCATCATCGGAGCAATAATTATTCTGTCAGTATTTTTCACACTCGTTCCAGTTACACTGTGGATTTCCGCATTAGCAGCGGGTGTGCGTGTTAGCATTTTCACGTTGATCGGTATGCGTCTCCGCCGGGTAATCCCAAGCAGGGTCGTCAATCCGTTGATCAAGGCGCATAAAGCAGGGCTGAATGTTTCTATCAACCAGCTTGAGAGCCATTACTTGGCTGGGGGTAACGTTGACCGTGTCGTTAATGCATTGATTGCCGCACATCGTGCGAATATTGAATTGTCATTTGAACGTGCAGCAGCAATTGACCTTGCGGGACGTGACGTCCTAGAAGCGGTTCAAATGTCCGTTAACCCGAAAGTCATTGAAACACCATTTATCGCTGGTGTGGCAATGAACGGAATCGAAGTGAAAGCGAAGGCGCGGATCACTGTTCGTGCAAACATCGATCGCCTTGTCGGTGGTGCGGGTGAAGAAACTGTAGTTGCACGTGTCGGGGAAGGAATCGTTTCGACAATCGGTTCATCCGTCGACCATGCTAAAGTTTTGGAAAATCCGGATTTGATCTCTCAAACAGTCTTGGCGAAAGGGCTTGACTCCGGAACTGCTTTCGAAATCTTGTCCATAGATATCGCAGACGTTGACATCGGTAAAAACATCGGTGCTGAACTTCAAACTGAACAAGCACTTGCGGATAAGAACATTGCGCAGGCTAAAGCGGAAGAACGCCGTGCAATGGCTGTCGCGAATGAGCAGGAAATGAAGGCGAAAGTTCAGGAGATGCGCGCGAAAGTGGTCGGAGCGGAGGCGGAAGTCCCTCTTGCAATGGCAGAAGCGCTCCGGACAGGCAACATCGGCATCATGGATTATATGAACTACAAAAATATCCAGGCTGACACAGGCATGCGTGATTCCATCAGTAAAATCGGCTTGGATCAGCAAAAGCCTGACACAACGAAAGAGTGACGTTTGAGCGGATAATTCCCGGAAAGGGGATGCACAGATGGAACAAATAATAATATTAATTGTCCTTGGAATCATCAGTACGCTCTTCAAAGGGAAAAAGTCGGAACAACCGAAGACGCAGAAGAGACAACCGACCGGTCAGCGAAATGTTTCTGATCCGATGCGGAAGTTGAAAGATATGACTCAGGAGATGTATAAGGAAATCCAGCGTGAATTCCAAACGGAAATCGATGAGCCTCCAAGTAGGCAAACATCTGAGCGAACACCTGCCCCGGCAGTTTCACTTCCTTCCGAAGTGATAGAAGCGAAGAGAAGGGACAGCGCAAAAGTAATTCCGGATCGCGCTAAGAAGCCTGACAGGGCATCGACCCGGGAAAATACGCATCGCGGCCGATTGTCGGTTCATCAAGGAAGTCTCCTATCGAAAGAGCCGGTCGAACATCATGAGATGATTCCAAAAAGTGAAGAGGATTTGATCAAGGGCATTATTTTCTCTGAAATTTTGGGTCCTCCCAAATCAAAACAATAATCATTGACCCCCTATCCAAATCATAGGCTTGGATAGGGGGTTTTATCTTGAAAAAACTATTTAAAATGAACACATCTGTAACAATTGAAGAATTTGTTTCAGTCAGTATTACAGGGCCGTATTCTTTATTGAAACTTGGACCAGATTATGCAGTAATCCGAAGTGGGGACCATGTCATTGAAGCTACAGGAGAGGACCTTATCGTTGAAACATTGTCCGAGGAGATAGCGGTGTTCTCTTTTGAAACGTTAACAATGGTGACCGTCAAAGAATTGAAAAATGGGCATGATGCCTATGATTCATAAACGGTTTCTCGTCGTTCTCACTGGTAAAACGGATCCCTCCAGATTTTTGACATTTCTTGTTGGCGCTGGGGTGAAGATATCTGGGATTACGGAATCCGGTAAAGGAGTTCGATTCCGTACAGATAAAAAAGGGATACAAGTCATTAGGAAACATCGGCGCCGATTTAAAATGAAAGTATCAATCAAACAGGCAGATGAGGGAGCAGTGGAAAAGAGGCTCTTTACATCCTTCCGTTTTCTTATTGCATGCATTATTCCGCTCATCGCGTCATTATTTCTTTGGAAGATAGACATAGAAACAGATGTGCCGGAAGTGTCGGAGCGGATCGGCAACAAGTTGGAGGAAATATCAATTACGATGTTTCGTCCGCTTTCCTTGATTCCGGATGAAGGGGAAATTCGCAGAGCGCTCATGTTGGAGGATCCATCCCTCTCCTGGGTGCGATTCAAAAGGTCAGGGAGCACATTGACGGTAATTCCGATGCTATCTCCAAAATTGAATGAAAGTGTCGAAAAGACCGGGCCGCCATCCGATCTCATCGCTCGTACCGGTGGTGTCATAACGGGCTTTCAGTTAAGCAGAGGTGAAAGGGTGGCTAGAGTCCACCAGACAGTGAAAAAAGGTGATTTACTTGCAACCGGTATATTGGAGCAAGGGAATAAGCGTACAGTAGTCGGAGCTGAAGGATCTGTATATGCGGATTTTTGGACAGAGTACTCTTTCAAGATTCCGAAAACTGTTGATTATCATCTACTTGGGGAAGAAAATGTCATCATCCATTGGCAATCACCAATAGTCTGGAAAGAAGACGGGATGCCCGCGTTGCGATCTTTTATTAAAACTGAGAGGTACCGAGAAGACCGGATTGATCAATTCGAATTGATGGAAGGCATGGAGGAAGATGTGATCATTCCTTTAATAAAATATAAAATACTGACGGAAACACAAACTGATCTCATTATTAAAGATGAAAACATTTTACACTTGACGTTCGGAAATGATACAGTTGAGGGGACTATATTGTTTTTAATGAATGAGAATATAGCGATAAAAAGACCGTTATCCCAAGGAGACTGAAACTATTGAGCGAACAACTGATTCAACTTCATATTGAGGAACCGAATGAGGCCGTCATGCTTCTAGGCATATCAGATCAAAATATGAAATTGATTGAAGAGTCCATGAATATTTCCATTCTTACCCGTGGCGATACTATTTCGCTGGCCGGGGAAGAAGAGGACATCATTGCAGGAAAGTATCTTCTTGAGCAATTATTGAAAGTGATCCGCAAAGGCATCAATATCAATTTACGTGATACTTCCACTGCAATTGAAATGGTGAAAAACGGTACGATTGAATATTTCTCAGAGTTGTATGATGAAGAAATCGCCAGGACTGCAAAGGGGAAGGCGATTCGTGCAAAGACGATTGGCCAACGGGAATACATTCATGCAATCCGGAAAAACGACTTAGTATTCTGCATCGGACCGGCTGGTACCGGAAAGACGTACTTAGCAGTCGTTCTTGCCGTACAGGCAATGAAGACAGGGACCGTCAAACGGATTATTTTGACGCGGCCTGCGGTTGAAGCTGGCGAAAGTCTTGGATTTCTTCCCGGTGACTTGAAAGAGAAGGTGGATCCTTATTTACGTCCTCTCTATGACGCCCTGCATGACGTCTTAGGGGCTGAACATACAGAACGGCTCATGGAGCGAGGGGTGATCGAGATTGCTCCCCTGGCGTATATGAGGGGCCGTACGTTGGACGATGCATTTGTCATCCTCGATGAGGCACAGAATACGACGAAGGCGCAAATGAAAATGTTTTTGACACGCTTGGGGTTCGGCTCCAAAATGGTGATTACTGGAGACAAGACGCAAATCGATTTGCCTCGTGGCGTTGAATCCGGCCTGAGCGCCTCCGAATCTATCTTAAAAAAGGTTCCTGAAATCCATTTTCAATATTTGGAGCAGGGCGACGTCGTCCGACATCCGATTGTTGCAAAAATCATTGAAGCATACGAAAGTGAGCAGTCATCCTAACATGACTGCTCTTTCATCATTTCGACATCCTGTGAGGAGATAAAGAGAGATAGGGGGGATTGACTGTGTTCACACCCATCATAAAACTTTTCAAGTCCTTGAAATTCAAATACTTAGCATTATTCGTAATCGGATTGGCAGCAATTGCATTATTTTCCCTCATGTACGGCAATGTAAAGCAAGAGACATATGAGCTGCATGAATTCAAGATTTCTCCGAAGACGATTCGTTCTTTGAAAACTGTTGAGGACACCGTGAAAACAGATCAGGAAAAGCGGAGGATTGAAGCCGAAGTTACGCCGTTTTATCAGTTTTCAGAAGATACCGCGAAAAATAGGGCTGCTATTGCTATTAACTTATTTGATTTTATCATCGAAGAGAAGCGGGAAAATACTCCAGACGCTGAAGATCCGGATAAAAAAGTGAAAACACGTTCGGAGCAGATTAATGACATTAGGGAGAATTTCAAGAAGCTGGAAAAGGAAGAGCCCGGCCTTCGCTTGACAGATGATGCGATTGCGAGTTTGTTGACTAGAGATGTATCGGTCTTGCGCAAAATTCAGAATGAAATTGCAACAATTATTAATGAAGAACTATCCAAGCCTGTACGAAGCGGCGACCTGTCCACGGTCCGCTACGAAGTGGAAAGGAAGCTACGTTTGTCTGAAGCAATCCCGCCAGCGGAATTGCAGACGCTAATAACTCTCGGCAGATCTCTCGTTGTCGAAACGGAAACTATTAACAAAGAATTGACAGACAAAAGGATCGAAGAGGAAAAAAATGCAGTTGAGCCGACAAGGATCCTACAAGGGCAAGTGATTGTACGGGAAGGACAATTCATCGATTCCGAAATTTACAGACAGTTGGAATTGACGGGTCTTTTGACGAATCAGTCTTCCACCAAGCCAATGGCGGGACTTATCCTCTTCGTAATTTTTGTATCTGCCATCATTTTCATGCATTTTCATACATGGCGAGAAGACAATAATAAGAAAAAGAAATCATTGCTGATCATTTATTCCGTATTTTTCATTCTCGTAATTATGATGAAGCTTATCAGTCTGATTGATAAAGAGTTCGATGTGCAGGTCGCTTTCCTCTTTCCTACGGCGCTCGCACCACTTCTTGTAAAGCTGTTGACGAATGAAAGGCTTGCTTTCATGATGACGATCATCACGGCAGCAACAGCTGGCATCATGCTTCAGGAAGGGTTCGCAGCAATCATGCAGATGGAAATCGCCCTTTATATTCTGTTTAGCGGGGTCATAAGTATTTATGTCTTAGGGAATAATGGGCGAAGGTCGAATATCTTACGGACGAGCCTCGTCGTGGCGGCGTCTAATATTCTTTTCATAGGTTTCTATTTATTGATGACCCAGTCGTCTTATGAACTTTCCGAGTTGGTCTTCTACTTGATAGCTGCACTGACTTCAGGAATCTTATCGGGAGCCTTGACAATTGGGCTTATGCCTTTTTTCGAATCAGCTTTCGGACTGCTTTCGGATATGAGGTTAATTGAATTATCAAATCCGAATCAT
This sequence comes from Sporosarcina pasadenensis, assembly GCF_047228845.1. Taxonomy (NCBI): domain Bacteria; kingdom Bacillati; phylum Bacillota; class Bacilli; order Caryophanales; family Caryophanaceae; genus Sporosarcina; species Sporosarcina pasadenensis. Next base: position 70,314 of record NZ_JBFEGM010000007.1, on the reverse strand, counting down.
CCGCTTTTGAAAAAAGTGCTCACTGAAACACCTGGTACATATCACCATAGTGTGATGGTTGCGAACTTGGCGGATGCCGCATGTGAATCCGTAGGGGCAGATGGATTACTGGCAAGGGTCGGCAGCTATTATCATGATATCGGCAAAACGTTGCGGCCGGGCTTTTTCATCGAGAACCAACATGGCGCCGTAAATCCGCACGATGAATTGCCGCCGGAAAAAAGTCGTGATATTATTATTTCCCATGCGAATGACGGGGCGGAACTGCTGACCAAGCATAAGATGCCGATTGAAATCATCGATATAGCCAGACAGCACCATGGTACAAGCTTTTTGAAATTTTTCTTTGTTAAGGCGAAGGAAATGGGACAGGATGTAGTGGAGGATGATTTCCGCTATCCAGGCCCTAAACCACAGACAAAAGAAATTGCAATCATCTCAATTGCGGATAGTGTGGAAGCGGCCGTGCGCTCCTTGAAAGAGCCGACACCTGACAGAATCGCTAACTTGGTCAAATCAATCATCGCTTCAAAATTGAATGATGGGCAATTCGATGAATGTGATTTATCGATGAAAGAATTGAAAACGATTGAAAATGTCATTTGCAAAACATTGAACGGCATTTTCCATAGCCGGATCGAGTATCCGGACTGATCAGAAGGAAGGCGAAAGAATGCTCGATATTTACTTTAATGATGAGACTGGCAAGGTGACCGAAGACATTACTCAACTTGTGAAAAATGTGTTGAATCATGCTGCGGGAATGGAGGAACTTTCCGGTCAACCTGAAGTGTCTGTCACATTCGTGACGGATGAAGAGATAAGGAAAATAAATGCTGAATACCGCGGGAAGGACAAGGCGACCGATGTCATTTCATTTGCGCTGGAAGAGATGACTGAAGGGGAAGTGGCCATTGTCCAGGAAGAGGGCATGCCGATTGTCCTCGGAGATATTATCATATCTGTCGAGACGGCGGCCCGGCAATCAGCAGAATACGGTCATGATGAAAGACGGGAGATTGGATTCCTTGCTTTGCATGGGTTCTTGCATCTTCTTGGGTACGACCATATGACCGAAGAGGATGAAAAAGAGATGTTCGGAAGGCAGAAGGAAATCCTGACTTCTTTCGGACTTGAAAGGTAGTAAGGAAATGCACCCATTCTTCAAGTCCTTTCATTATGCCTTCAAAGGGATAGTGCACGGCTTTCTGACGGAACGGAATATGAGGTTCCATCTACTCGCCATTATCGTCGTGTCGATTGCAGGTGTTTTAACAGGTCTTACTGTGACAGAGTGGTGCATCATATTCATTCTGTTCGGAGGGATGACCGCATTGGAATTGATCAATACGGCAGTTGAACGAACTATTGATCTCATTACGAATGAGTTTCATCCCCTTGCCGGACAGGCGAAGGATCTTGCTTCGGGGGCCGTTTTGGTATTTGCATTTTTTTCAGCAATCATCGGCATGATCATTTTCATTCCGAAATGGTTGTAATATAACTTACGCAGAGGTGTTAGTATGGATAAAGTAAAATTGATGGAAGAAGCTAAAACAGCAAGAGAAAAAGCATATGTACCTTATTCGAAATTTCCGGTAGGAGCGGCGTTGTTAACTGGGGATGGCCAAGTTTACCACGGCTGCAATATCGAAAATTCAGCTTATAGCATGACGAATTGTGCGGAAAGGACGGCTTTCTTCAAAGCGGTTTCAGAAGGAAAGACAAATTTCAAAGCATTGGCGGTAATTGGCGATACGGAAGGACCAATTTCACCATGCGGAGCATGCAGACAAGTGATCGCCGAATTTTGCGATTCCGATATGCCGGTCTATTTGACGAATTTAAATGGGAAAGTGCAAGAGACAACTGTAGGGGAATTGTTACCGGGTGCTTTCTCCAAGGAGGATTTGGAATATGCAGAAGGACAGCAATAAATTCAAATCCGGCTTCATATCGATCATAGGTAGGCCGAATGTCGGAAAGTCTACATTTTTAAATCGAGTTGTCGGTCAGAAGATCGCCATCATGAGTGATAAGCCGCAAACGACAAGGAATAAAGTGCAAGGAGTTGTCACAACGGACGACTCCCAGTTAATCTTCATTGATACTCCCGGAATTCATAAACCGAAGCACAAACTGGGAGATTTCATGGTGAAGTCTGCTCGCAATACATTAAAGGAAGTCGATGTCATCATGTTCATGGTAAATGCCAATGAACCGATCGGCGGAGGGGACAGATTCATCATTGATTTATTGCAAAACACGGAAACTCCCGTTTTCTTAGTGATCAATAAAATCGATCTCGTCCATCCGGATGATCTATTGACGACAATCACTTCGTATACGAAGGAATATGACTTTGCGGAAGTCGTTCCTTTATCTGCGTTGAATGGCAATAATGTCGAAAGGTTAATGGAAACATTGACGAAATACTTGCCTGAAGGACCGAAATATTATCCGGACGACCAAGTGACAGACCACCCTGAACGCTTCATCATTTCCGAATTTATTCGGGAAAAGGTATTGCATTTGACGCGTGAGGAAATACCACATTCGGTCGCTGTCGTCATTGAAAAGATCGAAAGGGATGAAAGCCGGGGCCTTGTCGATGTGGCAGCCACAATCATCGTCGATCGGGATTCTCAAAAAGGGATTGTCATCGGTAAAAAAGGTGCCCTTTTGAAAGAAATCGGAACGAAAGCAAGGCATGATATCGAAATGCTTTTAGGATCGAAAGTTTATTTGGAGCTTTGGGTGAAAGTGCAGAAAGATTGGCGCAATAAACCCGGTCAACTTCGGGAATTCGGATTCCGCGAAGACGAATATTGAATTTTTAAATTGAATAGGAGGGATGTCCTTGCTGAATAAATGGGAAGGGATCATCCTGAGGAGCATTCCATACGGTGAATCGAACAAGATTGTCACTCTCTATACACGCGAAGCGGGAAAAATGACTGCAATGGCGCGGGGAGCAAAAAAACCAGCGAGTCGTTTAGCCGCCGTTACCCAGACATTTACGCACGGATATTACCTTCTACGAACGGGGCGTGGAATGGGAACGCTGGAACAGGGCGAGCCGATTGATTCGATGCGGCATATCCGGGAGGATCTTGAAGCGACAGCTTATGCTAGCTACATAGTGGAGCTTATCGACCGATTGACGGAAGACCGTGGACAAGGTCCGAATGTCTTCGGGCTGCTCATTGAAGCGTTGCAAGCTATCAATGAGCAATACGATCCTGAAGCGATCGCATTATTCGTCGAGTGGAAGATGCTCCCTGTAGCGGGTGTTCATCCTGTTTTGCATCAATGCGCAAACTGCGGAGCAACCGAAGGAGAATTCGCTTTCTCGTTTCAAGAGATTGGCTTCCTTTGCCATCGCTGCTTCCAAATCGACCCGTATCTTGTAAGGATCACCCCTACGCAGCTGAGGTTGATCCGCACCTTTTTTACAGTTCCGATCCAGCAAGTCGGTTCATTGGATTTGAAAAAGGCGACGAAACAGTTTATGAAAAAAATCGTTCGGACGGTTTACGACGAACAAGTGGGGGTCCGGTTAAAGTCCCGGTCCTTCCTGGATCAATTGGAGCGTACACCTGAATTATTGCCACAAAAAGAAAAACCGGAGGAAAAAGGCGAATGACCTTTTTCCTCCGGTTATTTTTTACTTAAAATACGAGATGTTTTTCGATGTAATCTTTAACATCCGCAATCGGCATACGGACTTGTTCCATGGAATCGCGGTGCCTTACTGTCACTTGGCGATCTTCCTCCGAATCGAAATCGTATGTGATGCAGAATGGAGTACCGATTTCATCCTGTCTGCGGTAACGTCTACCAATGGATTGGGAATCGTCATATTGTGTCGCAAAATGCTTGCGCAATTCAGCATACACCTCTTCAGCACCTTCAGAAAGCTTTTTGGATAAAGGAAGGACTGCCGCTTTAATAGGCGCAAGGGCAGGGTGGAAACGCATTACAGTCCGTTTGTCGTCTCCTTCAAGCTCTTCTTCGTCAAATGCATCGCATAGGAAAGCCAGGGTAACACGATCTGCACCGAGAGAAGGCTCAATGCAATAAGGGATATATTTTTCGTTCGTCACTGGGTCTTGATAATGGAAGTCTTCACCTGAATGTTCCATATGTCGAGACAAATCGAAATCTGTCCGGTTCGCAATGCCCCAAAGCTCTCCCCATCCGAACGGGAATTTATATTCGATATCCACTGTCCCTTTAGAGTAGTGTGAAAGCTCGTCGGAATTATGCTCGCGCAAACGCATGTTTTCAACCGTCAAACCAAGGTCCAACAGCCATTTCTCAGAGAAGTCTCTCCAATACTCATACCATTTCATATCTTCGCCAGGTTTACAGAAGAATTCCAATTCCATCTGTTCAAATTCCCGGGTACGGAACGTGAAGTTTCCTGGTGTGATTTCATTACGGAAGCTCTTTCCGATCTGCGCGATTCCAAATGGCATCTTTTTACGCATGGACCGTTGAACATTTTTGAAATTGACGAAAATACCTTGTGCCGTTTCTGGACGCAGGAAGATTTCATTTGCAGATGAATCGGTGACGCCTTGTGAAGTTTTGAACATCAAGTTAAACTGTCGAATTCCCGTATAGTCCATCGCACCGCAAGTCGGGCAGACAATAGAATGTTCCTGGATAAGTTCTTCCATTTTTTCGAATGGCAAACCATCTACGACCAATTCAATGCCTTTTTCATCTAGAGCATCCTCGATCAGCTTATCAGCGCGGTGGCGTGTTTTACATTTCTTGCAGTCAATCATCGGGTCATTGAAGTTTCCGATATGACCAGACGCTTCCCATACTTTCGGATTCATGAGGATTGCAGCGTCTAATCCTTCGTTATATGGGGACTCCTGTACGAATTTTTGCCACCATGCGCGTTTAATGTTGTTTTTCAGGGCAATGCCGAGTGGACCATAGTCCCAAGTGTTTGCTAAGCCGCCATATATTTCCGAACCAGGAAATACAAAGCCCCTTTGCTTTGATAAATTGACAATCTGTTCCATTGAATACATGTAAAAATCCCTCCAATTAAAATAAAAGCACCCATCCTCGGACATTAAGTCCGAGGACGAGTGCATAATTACCCGCGGTTCCACCTCGATTGGCTGCAAGTCGCAACCCTCTTTAAGAAATGCTGGCTCCAGGCTGCCGTTTCATGCCAATACGGGCTTCCACTATCCCCGTTCGCTCAAGGTGGCATTACTTATATACCCTTCTCCGCCTATTGAATTCTGTATTAGTGTAGCATGGTTCCTCATTCTCTGCAATCCATATCATCGATATATGGACAGTTAAGACAGAAACCAAGCCATCGGGTTAGGAATTATGGACGTAAAATGCTATACTAATCAAGGATAAATTATTGAACGATTAGGGCGGTGATTCATATGGAATTGAATAAGCGCCAGACTGAAATCCTTGAAATCGTCAAATTGGATGGACCTATCACTGGTGAGCAAATTGCGGAAAGGTTGAGTCTAGCTAGAGCAACGATAAGACCCGACCTGGCAATCCTGACAATGGCAGGCTATTTGGATGCAAGGCCGCGTGTCGGCTACTTTTATTCAGGGAAGAAACCGACCCAATCTATTGCTGATGGCATGATTGGAATGAAAGTCGGTGATTTCCAATCCATTCCAGTAGTCGTCAATGAAAATATATCAGTCTACGATGCTATCTGTCAGATGTTCCTGGATGATGTAGGAACGCTGTTTGTTGTGGATAAATCCTCCTGTTTGACTGGGGTTCTATCCCGCAAGGATCTGTTGCGTACAAGTCTTGGAAACAGCGAGCTGGATAAAATTCCGGTCCACGTCATAATGACGAGGATGCCGAATATTACATATTGCAAAAAGCAGGATTCACTCATTCAAGCGGCAAAGAAAATGATCGATCAACAAATCGACTCTCTTCCTGTCGTCACTATGAAAGAGGAAGGACTGGACGTAGTAGGAAGAATTACCAAAACGAATATTACACGTGCATTCCTGTCGCTAGCTGAAGATCATGAGTTATAAGCGGTTGCCTTTTTGAGCAAAATGAAAGAGGAGTGTTACAATGAGAAAGTTGACATTGTTCATCGTTTCCGATTCTGTCGGCGAGACAGCGGATTTAGTTGCCAAGGCAGCGGCGAGCCAATTCAGACAGGATCTAGAAACGGTTTCGACAAAACGTTTTTCACATGTAGAAGATGAATCACAACTTCGTGAAATTGCATATTTGGCAAAACAGCAAAATGCAATCATCATCTATACACTTGTGAAAAGTTGCATGCGAAGGAAACTGAAAGAGGAATGCCGGAACAATGGACTGCAATGTATTGACCTGCTAGGTCCGATCGTCAAAGAAATCGGCAATTCCCTTGAGGAAAAACCTTTAGAGGAACCGGGACTTGTCCGACAGTTGGATGAGGATTATTTCAAAAAGATCGAGGCGATCGAATTTGCCGTGAAGTATGATGATGGCCGAGATCCGCGAGGTGTATTGAAAGCGGATATCGTCTTGGTTGGAGTTTCGCGCACGTCGAAGACGCCATTATCCCAATATCTTGCACATCGCCGTTATAAAGTGGCGAATGTACCGCTTGTTCCCGAAGTCGATCCTCCTGAGGAGTTATTCAGAATCGACCCGAGTAAGTGCTTTGGTTTAGTTATATCCCCAAGCGTTCTCAATTCAATAAGGAAAGAAAGATTAATAGCGCTCGGCTTGAAGGATGACGCGAATTATGCGAGAATCGAACGTATCCAACAGGAGTTGGAACATTTTGAGAAGGTTGTTTCAAAAATCGGCTGCACTGTAATCGATGTATCGAACAGGGCCGTTGAAGAAACTGCAAACCTAATTTTAAGTGAAGTTGCCAATCGCAACTCATAATATATACATAAGAAGGACCACCAAGTAAAAATGGTTGGTTCTTCTTTTGCGGATTGTGTACAATAGTATATTGTCGCAATACTAATTTCGTATTTTAAACAAATGTGATTGATTATGAATTTATTTTGTCGAAAAAGCAGGATTTATGAAAACTGTCTCGAATTCAAGTATGTGAGAAGAGAATGGTGATAGGATGACTAAAATTCCAGAAGAGACAATCGAACAAATCCGAGCCAAAACGGATATCGTCGATCTTGTCGGCGAATATGTCCAATTGACGAAGCGGGGCAGGAACTGGTTTGGACTGTGCCCATTCCACGGTGAAAATACCCCATCCTTTTCGGTATCAGAGGAGAAGCAAATCTTTCATTGCTTCGGATGCGGTGCTGGCGGGAACGCCATAACTTTTGTCATGGATATAGAAAATAGTCCTTTTACAGAAGCTATCTCTAAGCTAGCCGGGCGGGCGGGTATCGAATTGGAAGTCTCCTTTAGCGAGACCTCCAAAGGTGGAAGTTCAAATGAATACCAGCAGATGATCGATGCTCATGCGCTTGCGGCGAACTTTTATAGTCACTTATTACTGAATACAGTGGAGGGTGAAAAAGCATTACATTATTTAGAGCAAAGAGGGTTTTCCCGTGAGCATATCGAAAAGTATGGTATAGGATGGTCGCTCGACGATCGGGAAGTGCTCACCCAATTGTTGATGCGCAAGAAGTTTGATATGAAGGAGATGGAGCTGGCCGGACTTTGTATTATGAAAAATGATGGAACTGGGTATTTTGATAGGTTCCGTGGACGTATTATGTTTCCGTTACATGACGATAATGGAAATGTCGTTGCTTTCTCAGGGAGGACATTGTCTGACTCCAAAGAGGAAGCAAAATACTTGAACAGCCCAGAGACGCCAATTTTTGAAAAGAGCCGATTGCTCTATAATTTTCACAACGCACGTCTTAATGTTCGTAAAACGGGTAAAGTAATACTGTTCGAAGGTTTTATGGACACGATTGCCGCTGAACGAGCGGGAATTATGAATAGTGTTGCCGTCATGGGTACATCCTTGTCAGACATTCATCTGACCAAAATGAAACGCATCGCCAATCAGTTGATCATTTGCTGTGACGGCGACAATGCGGGATGGGATGCAGCAAAACGGTTTGCCGTCCTTTCCACACAAAAAGGATTGGATGCGAAAATAGCTTTATTGCCGGGAAAAATGGACCCAGATGAATATATTTCAACATTTGGCGGGGATTCTTTCTCCGAAAAAGTGATTGGCAATCCACACTCGTATATGTCATTCATTATGGCTTATTATAAAAGGTCGAAAAACTTATCGCATGAAAACGATGTGTTGCAATATATACATGAAGTGTTGGAGGAACTTGCCCCGAGAGTTTCACCAGTTGAACGTGATTTGATGATCAGGCAACTGACGGCGGAAACAGGAGTTTCCCCGAGCGCTCTCAATGAACAGTTGATGAAAAAGGTTGGTAAGCTGGCAAAGCAGGAGAAGACGATGCAACCTGCGGGACAAGCCGTCCCGATGACCGTATCTGATCGGAAGATGTCGAGCATTGAACGGGCTGAGAGGCTTCTATTATGCCATCTGCTAAATGATGGGAATTTATTCGACAGAATTCGGGATGAACATCAAGAACTCTTCTTCCGGGAGGATTATGCTGCGATTTTCATAAAGCTGGCCGGATTTTATGAAAAGCACGGCATGCCCGATTTCCATAGATTCGCGGAGTCTTTGGAGGATCGGGAGCTACGCAAAGTCGTCATGGAAGCGGCTATGCTTGATAGAGATCCTGAATTTGCTGAACAGGAAATAGAAGATTGCGTCCATCATCTTAATAAGCATCGGATAATTAGACGAATTGATGAGATGATGCATGATTCCAAAGAAGCGGAAAAAATGAACGATCATACCCGGGCACTGGAGCTGGCCAGGGAAATTATACAGCTCCGGAAATCATTATCGGCACTGTAAGCCGTATTCCGGTGAAATAAGGAGGAACGGGTATTATGACTAAAGAGCAATCTGGAGAAATGGAGCACGAAATGACATTAGATGAAGTGAAAGCTGGTTTATTGGAAGTTGGAAAAAAAGCGGGGGAATTGACCCTTGAAGAGGTGACGGAGAAATTATCCGTCTTTGAAATGGAGCCTGAGCAGTTCGAAGAATTCCTCGACCAAATAGAAGCTGCAGGAATAGAAATGGAACGTAAAGATGAAGAGGAAGCGACTGCCAAGGAGGAGGAACAATTCGATTTAAATGATCTGAGCGTTCCTCCGGGCGTCAAAATCAACGACCCTGTACGTATGTATTTGAAGGAAATCGGCCGTGTTGACTTATTGACCGGAGATGAAGAAGTGAAATTGGCAATCGGCATTAAAGAAGGCGTGGAAGCGGAAGAGAAACTGGCTGAAATGAAAAAGCCGGATCCAGCCCTTTTAGAGCTCGTCGAGAAAGGCGAAAATGCTAAGAAAAAGCTAGCGGAAGCCAACCTCCGCCTTGTGGTCAGCATCGCAAAAAGGTATGTCGGACGTGGAATGCTATTCCTCGATTTGATTCAAGAAGGTAATATGGGACTTATCAAAGCCGTTGAGAAGTTCGACCATACGAAAGGATTCAAATTCAGTACGTATGCAACATGGTGGATCCGTCAGGCAATTACAAGGGCGATAGCGGATCAGGCTCGTACAATCCGAATCCCTGTACACATGGTTGAGACGATCAACAAACTAATTCGGGTGCAGCGTCAATTGCTTCAAGACCTCGGACGCGAACCGTCTCCTGAAGAAATTGGAGAGGAAATGGATTTGACGGCCGAAAAAGTGCGTGAAATCCTTAAAATCGCACAGGAACCGGTCTCGCTTGAAACTCCGATCGGGGAAGAAGACGATTCGCACTTAGGTGATTTCATCGAAGACTCGGAAGCTCAGTCACCATCCGATCACGCCGCCTATGAATTATTGAAAGAACAGTTGGAAGACGTTTTGGACACGTTGACTGACCGCGAAGAAAACGTGTTGCGACTACGTTTCGGTCTGGATGATGGAAGGACAAGAACGTTGGAAGAAGTAGGGAAGGTCTTTGGCGTCACCCGCGAACGGATTCGTCAAATTGAGGCGAAAGCTCTCCGGAAGCTGAGACACCCATCCCGCAGCAAAAGATTAAAGGACTTCTTAGAATGATCACCCGCATCGGCATACTTCATGCCGATGCCTTTTCACTTTGAACAGAATAATGATTAGGGGCGACATAGGGATGAATGCTCAGCGAAAAAAGATTATTACGTCTGAAATTAACTATTGGAAACAAAATAAATTGCTGCCGGAACATTACTGCGATTTTCTCATAACGCTTTATACGCAAGGGGATCATGAACAGGAAATCAGTGCAACCGAAGCAGTCCTCTCAAAAAAGAAAAGGAAGTTCAAAGTGCGCGCCGTCCTCATTCAATCACTATACATACTTATTGCATTCGCATTGCTCGGTATTTCTCTGAAGTTATGGACACAATTTTTTGATGGACAGGCGATTCTATTGGTAGGATTCTTAATTGTGAACTGTTTATTATGGCTGTTAGCTGGAAGACTATTGAAATTACTGTACTTTACAATTTCAGGTGGTGCCGGATTGGTTTTAATTGTCATCTTCATTATAAATACAGTAATCTAGCATCCTTCGAAAGAATGATTGTGGTAATGCCGGTATTTTCGGTATAATTAAATTGTAAGCGTTCACAACAAAGGGGATGAAGAAAATGAATTTTGACTTGACGGATGAGCAACAGATGATCAGGAAGATGATGAGGGAGTTTTCCGATGAGGTCGTTGCACCGGGAGCGATTGAACGGGATCGGACAAAGGAGTTTCCAACCGAGATATTCAAACAGCTTTCCGAAATGGGGATGATGGGATTGCCATTTCCTGAGGAGTATGGCGGAGCAGGTGCGGATACGACGAGCTTTGCGATTGTAACTGAAGAGTTGAGCCGCGGCTGTGCTTCCACAGGCATTACATACTCCGCTCATATTTCTCTTGGAGGTGCGCCTCTCTATCTATTCGGAACAGAGGAGCAGAAACGTAAATATTTGACGCCGATATGTACGGGGGAATCATTCGGCGCATTTGGGCTCACGGAACCGAATGCAGGGTCTGACGCCGGGGGGACGCAGACAACTGCGAGAGAAGAAGGCGATGAATTTGTCATCAATGGCTCAAAAGTATACATTACAAATGCAAGCTATGCTAAACATTTGGCGCTTACAGCAATTACAGGAAACGAAAACGGCAAAAAGGAAATCAGTGCCGTCATCGTTCCGACAGATGCAGATGGGTTCACGATAATCGACAACTATGAAAAGATGGGCTTAAATGCTTCCAACACGACAGAATTAGTGCTCGACAATGTTAAAGTTCCGAAAGAGAACCTTCTTGGCAAGCGTGGAGACGGCCTTAGACAGTTTCTAGTCACTTTGGACGGCGGAAGGATTGGAATCGGGGCGATGGCGGTAGGGATTGCGCAAGCCGCTTTTGATAGGGCATTGAAATACTCGAAAGAGAGGAAGCAGTTTGGCAAAACGTTATCTGAATTTCAGATTACACAATTTAAGTTGGCCGATATGGCATTGAAAATTGAATTAGCTAGAAATATGGTCTGCAAGGCGGCATGGTTGAAAGACCAAGGACGTCCATTTACGAAAGAGGCTGCCATGTGTAAACTGTATGCTTCTGAAATTGCGATGGAAGTCGCGGATGAGGCAATTCAAATTCACGGAGGTTATGGCTACATGAAGGAATATGAAGTTGAACGATATATGAGAGATGCGAAATTGCTCGAAATCGGCGAAGGGACCTCTGAAGTGCAACGCATGGTGATTGCTAGACAAATTGGTTGCTAATATCAAAAAAACTGGGTTCCATAGAAAAGTTTGTCCAAATTGTCACAAACAGCTAATTGTCTAGTGATAACTCTTTCAGTTTTCATCAGGATACAGTACAATATGAGATGTGCACTGTATACTTTTACAGAATAATTCCTGGTGAAGGAGGGTAATTCGATGAAAAACAATCCTGTAGTGCCTTATATCCTGATTTTCGCGCTAGGATTAGGACTTATTTTCTTCATGTCCTTGTACGGTATCGAGCAGAAAGATGAAATCGCTGCATCGAATGAGGAAGGAAAAACTGAAGAAAAGACTGATGATGCAGCTGCATCTGAGGATTTCGATCCTGAAACATTTGCTCAAGGACAATGTGTCAGCTGTCATGGCGGTGACTTGTCTGGTGGATTCGCACCGAGCCTACATGGCCTGTCAGCATCCAAAGATGAAATCCATGACATCATTAAAAATGGTCAAGGTGCAATGCCTGCATTCGGCGATAAGATCTCGGATGAGCAAATCGACCAACTATCAGATTATATCCTATCACTTAAATAAGAACGGGAAGCCATCGGTAGCGTTACCTATACGCACCGGTGGCTTTTTCAATTCTGGAAAAGATGTTGAGAATCCCTTACAATAAGGGTATTGGAAAGGCGGGGATCTATTGAATTCCGAAAAATTATCAAAACGGCTCGCAGCGGTCGCGTCATTTGTAGAACAAGGCGCCACTCTCGCTGATATTGGAAGCGACCACGCGTATTTACCTTGTTTTTTAGTGCAAGCAGGAAAAATCTCCAAAGCGATTGCAGGAGAGGTCGTTAAAGGACCGTTTGAGTCAGCAATAAAAAACGTACAAAAGAAAGGGCTAACGGATATAATTACCGTCAGACTAGCGAATGGATTGGAAGCCATTCATGCTTGCGATGGAGTAGATACGGTTACAATCGCCGGGATGGGCGGGCCGTTGATCGCATCCATTTTAAGAGATGGGGCCGAAAAGCTGCAAAGTGTCAAACGAATTATCACGCAACCGAATATCCATGCAATATCAATCCGTGAGTGGGCCGTACAAAACGGATGGGAAATTGTCGAGGAGCAGATTTTGAAGGAAGATAATAAAATCTATGAAATCATTGTCCTTGAAAAGGGACAGGCGGCATACGGCGAGTTGGAAATGATGGTTGGTCCTTACTTGCTCAAGCAAAAATCGGATGTTTTCATTGAAAAATGGAAGCGGGAACTAGATGAATGGGAACGGGTACTGTCATCTTTAGAGAATGCCGGAAACACGACTGAAATCATTGAGAAAAAGGAACAATTACAGAAGAAAATCGAGTTGATAGGAGGGGCTTTGATACATTGAAAAAAGTGAATGGGCACGAAATCATAACCCTTTTTGAACAGTGGTCCCCAAAACGGTTTGCAGAAGATTGGGATCCGGTCGGTTTGCATATTGGTCAGTTGAATCGTCCAGTCGAAAAGGTCATTATCACATTGGATGTTAACGAAGCAGTCGTAGGTGAGGCGATTGAAAAAGGGGCAAATTTGATTATTGCACATCATCCTCCCATTTTTCGTCCAATGAAACATATTTGGACCGATACACCACAGGGGAGGCTCATTGAAAAATGCGTCAAACATGACATTTCCGTTTATGCCGCACATACAAATCTGGACGTTGCTCCCGGCGGGGTGAATGATCTGCTCGCCTCCCGTCTTGGTCTCGGGGATATCGAAGTGATGGAGCCGACAATATCCGATCCGCTATATAAATTGGCGGTGTTTTGCCCGGTCGAGCAGGCAGATGAATTAAGGCAAGTGTTGGCGGACTCAGGAGCGGGGGCAATCGGGGATTATGCCGGATGCAGCTTCACTTCTACGGGAATAGGCCGATTCACGCCTGCTGCTGGCGCCGATCCGTTTATCGGGGAAGTCGGGAAAATGGAAAAGGTTACTGAAGAACGCATTGAAGTCGTGCTTCCTGGTCCACTAAGATCTAAAGTTCTGAAAGCGATGCTGGCAGCTCATCCATATGAAGAGCCTGCTTATGATTTCTTTGTTCTAGATCAACGGACCAAGGAGTTCGGTCTTGGCAGGGTCGGTAAATTAAGTGAGTCAATGGAACTTCATGAGTTCGCCGAGTTTGTCAAAGAGGCTTTAGACGTTCCGGCTGTCAGGATTGTCGGCGACTCTTCAAAGCGCATCCGTAAAATTGCCGTGCTCGGGGGCAGCGGCAGTAAATATATAAGAGCTGCAAAACGAAAGGGAGCAGATGTATTCGTCACCGGAGATATGGATTTTCATAGTGCTCAGGAGGCAGAACTGATGGATCTCGCCATCGTGGATCCAGGCCATCATGTGGAGAAAGTGATGATTGCAGGAGTTGCCCGGTATATGGAACAGGCATGCCGGGAAAAAGGGTATGATGTTTCTTTCATCGAATCGGAAATCGACACCGAGCCATTCCGATTCATGTAATAAATAAAGGCTGTTCCGTGTCGGTAAACGACGGCGGAACAGCCCTTTCATTTCTGTTATTCTGTAATTGCATACGGCTCAATACGCTTGACCGGTTCAGGATTCTTGATTTTTGGCAAAATCCGATCCAATTTGAATTTACGCTCTGGAACGTGAGTCGATGGATCCTCGGGATCGAAGCTTTCCAGGAAAGCGATCACTTCACGGACGATCAACGTCGGAGTGGATGCGCCCGCTGTGACTGCAACCGTCTCGACGCCTTGCAGCCAATCGATACTAATCTCGGAAACATCAGAAATTCTGTAGGAAGGCGTATTTGCAATTTCAACCGACACTTGTGTCAAACGATTGGAGTTGTTACTTTTTGGATCTCCCACAACGATCAACAGATCCGCTTCTCCTGCCTGCTCCGCGACAGCTTCTTGCCTAACTTGAGTTGCTAGACATATTTCCTTGTGCACTTCAATATGAGGGAATTTCTCTTTCAGTGCATCCATGATATGCGCGACATCCCATTGGCTCATCGTCGTCTGATTCGTTACAAGGAGCTTTTCATTGTCAAGCTCGAGCCCTTCGACGTCATCAAGCGTCTCAATCAGATGAACAGCATGTGGTGCTACACCGATAGCCCCTTCAGGTTCGGGATGGTGCTTCTTTCCAATATAAATAATGTCGTAACCTTCTGCAGTCTTTTCTGCAATCAGGTCGTGTGTGACAGTCACATCCGGGCATGTCGCATCAATCGAAACGAGGCCTTTACGGCGGGCTAATTCCCGGACTTCCGGCGATACGCCGTGGGCAGTGAAAATGACAGTGCCTGTTTCCACTTTCTCGAGGATTTCCAACCGGTTCTCCCCATCCAATGTGATGATGCCATCTTCCTCAAATGCATCTGTGACATGTTTATTATGGACAATCATGCCTAATATATAAATAGGTCTCGGCAACGTTTTGTCGAGTGCTGCATTTCTCGCTATGACCATTGCATCGACAACCCCGTAACAATAACCGCGCGGGGAAATCTTTTTAACTTTCATTCACTCCACACTCCTCTAAAGGGATCTGTATCCATTATAGCGGAGTCAGGCACACGTTTCAAAATTATAATTTGGGCGGCTGGAAGATCCGTGGATTGGACACGCCGGGTTGAGGACTTGGTGTGCTCCCCGATGCGGCAGCAGAAGCTGCTGTTCCGGCTGCTCCTCCTGTGGACGGAAGAGATTGAAAGCCTTTATATAATTTCCACATCGCGGGCAAGTTCTGGAACATCGGTGCGATCTGCTGGACAAGCGGCGCATATTGTTGGGCGGTATTTAAAAACCTGTTGGCCGTTTGCATGTACATTTCCATTTTGGACGTATTTTGAAACGGACCCGGCATGGATGAGCCATACGGATTTCCCATCGGAGACCCCTGAAAAGGTTGTCTCGGTGTTTGGGTAAAATTTGGCGGTTGCTGTGGGCCGCGGAATGGCTGCCTCATTGCAAACGGCGAGTTTTGCGTGCGGGCGAATGGATAGAAGGATTCGTACCTCATGGATAACCCCTTTCATTTGGTCATTGTGAACTTTCACAATCTATAGTATGCGAAAATCGCATACTGCGGAACAGAATCATGCTACAATAGGAATACGTTAGGAGGCATATGAATGTCTAAATTCACTGATTATCAATTCAAACCATTTCTTAGGGAGGCAATTGCCCAACTGGGGTTTGAAAACCCGACACCGATACAAAAAGAAATGATTCCATTAATCCTTAAAGGATCTAATGCAATCGGACAAGCCCATACAGGAACAGGCAAGTCACACAGCTTCCTTATTCCGATCCTTGAGCGTTTGGACGAAGAGAAGGAAGAATTACAAGCGGTTATTACCGCACCGACGCGGGAACTCGCTTTGCAGTTATATGACGAGTTGAATAAAATGACAGCAAAGACAAGTATCAGGAGTTCGCTTTTAATTGGAGGAACCGATAAGCAACGATCCATCGACAAGTTGAAATCAAACCCCCATATTATTGTTGGCACACCAGGAAGGATTCGTGACCTTGCAGAAGAAGGTGCTTTGGCAATCCATACGGCATCGATATTAGTTATTGATGAAGCAGATTTGGCCTTCGACATGGGGTTCATTGAAGATATCGACAAATTCGCGTCAAAAATGCCGACGGACTTGGAAATGTATGTATTTTCTGCGACGATACCTGAAAAACTGAAGCCTTTCTTGTCTAAATACATGGAGAATCCCACTCACGTTCAGATTGGTAATAAAAAGCCTTTGACGGAAGGGATGAAATACTCGCTCGTTCCGGTCCGAAGCATGGACCGTAGGAAAAAGCTATTGCACATATTGAGTGCAATCAATCCTTATTTAGCGATCGTCTTTACGAACACGAAGCAAAATGCGGATGAGATCGCCGATTACCTAGCGGATCATGGCATTAAAGCGGGTAGGATACATGGTGATCTATCACCTCGGGAACGTACCCGGATGATGAAACAGATCAGGGACCTTGAGTATCAATACATCGTTGCGACAGATCTAGCTGCACGAGGAATTGATATTCCTGGCGTAAGCCACGTCGTCAACTACGAGTTGCCGGATGACTTGGAGTTCTTCATCCACCGGGTGGGAAGGACAGCCCGTGCAGGACTCGAGGGCATCGCTATTACAATGTACGAGCCTTCCGAGGACGACAAAATTGTGCAGATTGAAAAAATGGGCATACCATTTATCCACGAAGACGTTAAACAAGGTGAATGGATTGAGGTCAAGGAGCGCCATGCCCGGAAGAAACGGGTCAAAGAGACTGATGATCTCGATCGGAAAGCGGCCTCGTATGTACGTAAACCTTCTAAGGTCAAGCCTGGATACAAAAAGAAAATGGCTAAAGATATAGAGAAGTTCAAGAAGAGGGAAAGGAGATTGAAACGAAGAAATGAAAAATGATCAACCTCTGCTGTTGGGTTCACATGTATCGATGAGCGGCAAGAAGATGCTGCTAGGTTCAAGTGAAGAGGCGTTAGGATACGGCGCGACGACTTTCATGATTTATACAGGTGCTCCTCAGAATACTCGTAGGAAACCGATTGAAGAATTGAATATCGAAGCGGGACTTTTGCATATGAAAGAGAACGGTCTATCCAATATCGTCGTACATGCCCCTTACATCATCAATATCGGGAATACGACTAAGCCTGAGACGTTCAGGTTAGGTGTCGACTTTCTGCAGCAGGAAATCCAAAGGACCGCAGCTCTCGGGGCAGACCAGATCGTTTTGCACCCGGGGGCTCACGTTGGTGCAGGAGCGGAGAACGGCATCGCTAAAATCATTGAAGGATTGAATGAGGTACTCTCTGAAGATTCGACAGTCCGCATCGCGCTTGAAACGATGGCCGGAAAGGGCAGTGAGTGCGGTAGGAATTTTGATGAAATTGCGAAAATCATAGACGGCGTTAATAACAATGAGCGGCTTTCCGTCTGTTTTGACACTTGCCACGTCCACGATGCAGGATATGACATCGTCAATGACTTCGATGGTGTGTTAAATGAATTTGACAAGATTATCGGAACAGACAGGATTTCAGTCATCCACGTCAATGACAGCAAAAACGAACGTGGGGCGATGAAAGATCGTCATGAGAATATCGGGCATGGCTACATCGGTTTTGATGCTCTCAGCTATATCGTCCATCACCCTGAATTCATGTCTATCCCTAAAATTCTTGAAACACCTTTCGTAGGAACCGATGCGAAAAACAAGAAGGCACCTTATCAATATGAAATTGAAATGTTGAAATCCAAAACATTTCAAGCTGAGCAAAGGGAGCTATTATTAGTTTAATAAAAAAATCCCCGCCAATTGGAAACTCCGTTGGCGGGATGTTTTTTTACGGTTAGATCATATCCAAATAATGACGGAACAATTCCTCTCCTTTTTTCTCTCCGACAGCATACTTCACTTTAGCGATGAAGCTTTCTGGAATGCCGGTAAAAAGCCAATGGAATGAAATCTCATCAAGCAAAGGTCGCAACGCTCTAATTTCTTTGACTGATAGATTGATGCCATACGACTGGGCCAGCAACTTAGCCTCCTCGTCACTTTTCCTCTTTATTTCATTCAACATTTGCATGTAATCCAATTTACACCATTCCTTCTCAATTAGTTGTGTCTGACCAACTCTTCCTATATACTCTACTAGTAATCGTAATCGTTCCTGTTTACATGCATTCAACAGAAAGGGATTTTACTATATGACAAATACGATAATTGAATGTTCTAATGTCAATTTTCGATACGAGCACACCACCGTTCTCGAAGATATATCATTGGAAGTGAAAGAAGGGGAGTTCTGGGCGCTCATCGGTCCGAACGGCTCCGGTAAATCGACGCTGATCAATATTATTTTAGGATTATTGAGAGCAGATCAAGGGACTGTGAAGCTATTTGGCCAAAACGTTGATTCATTCAAGCAACGGGAGCGCATCGGATACGTCTCGCAGAAATCCAATTCATTTAATTCAGGATTTCCGGCCACTGTTCTAGAAGTAGTGAAAAGTGGTCTCACTCGCAAGGTAGGATTATTTAAAGGATTTTCAAAGCGCGATGAACATAAAGCTTTGGAAGCTTTGAAAATCGTTAAAATGGAGGAATTCGCCTCCCGAAATATAGGTGAATTATCCGGCGGCCAGCAGCAACGTGTATTCATTGCGCGGGCATTGGTAGGGGAACCAGATTTATTGATCATGGATGAACCGACTGTTGGAATCGATCAGAAAAATGTAGCTTCGTTCTATTCTATGCTCAATGAATTGAACCGTGAACACGGTATCGCAATATTGCTTGTTACACATGAAATCGATCTTGTCACTGAATTAGCGACACATGTTGCTTGCCTGAATCGATCAATCCACTTCCACGGCGTTCAATCGGACTACAAGAAGTTGAACGATGCAGACATATCATTATGGTACGGTCACCCTGTGCGGCGCGTCCATCAACAACAGAAGGGGGTATGACCATGATCAGTGCTCTATTCACATATGAATTTCTTCAAAATGCATTTTACTCTGGGCTGATCATCGGTGTCATAGCACCGTTGCTCGGGCTTTTTATCGTAGTAAGGAGATTAGCGCTCATTGCGGACGCGTTAAGCCACGTTGCGTTGGCTGGAATTGCCGGAAGCCTCTATTTGAGCCAGTCGGTGCTATTCTTCTCGGCATTAAATCCTGTTTATTTAGGGATGGCAAGTGCGGTAGGCGGCTCATTGTTGATTGAAAGACTGAGGGGTGCCTATAAGCACTTCGAAGAATTGGCAATTCCGATCATCCTTTCTGCCGGAATCGGCTTCGGAGCGATCTTCATATCTTTAGCGAAAGGCTTTGGGTCAGATCTTGTAGGTTATCTATTCGGATCAGTTTCCGCCGTAAGCCGGCAGGATTTATGGATTATCGTCATTATTGCAATCGTCGTCATTGCATTTATACGTTTTTTCTACAAAGAATTGTTTGCCTTGTCATTTGACAAGGAGTATGCAAAAGTTTCGGGCATTAATGGGAAATTCATTCAAATTGTTTTCATGATCATTGTTGCCCTTGTCATCGGCGCATCGATGCGAATTGTTGGAATCCTGCTCGTTTCTTCGTTAATGACGATCCCGGTTGCAGCTGCAATACAGCTTGCCAAAAGCTTTAAAGGAGCAATGATGTACTCAATCATCATCGGTGAGCTGTCGGTCATTATCGGATTGTTTGCCGCATTTCATCTCGATATTGCTCCAGGAGGTACAATTGTCATCACGTCGATCATCATTTTATTGCTCGTCCTTGGGTGGACTAAAATAAAAGGCAAACAGCCTACCCGGAAAGTGAAGGGGGAATTTGCATGACACTTGATGAAGCTTGGCGTATATTACAGGAACGCCAATTTAAGAGGACTAAAAATCGGGAGACGATTTTGGAGTTTTTTTCGGACAATGATCGGTATTTGACTGCGATGGAAGTCCGGAATTTCATGGCTGCAGATAATCCTGGTATCAGCTTTGATACGATCTATCGCAATTTGACGACTTTTTCGGAGCTTGGTATTTTGGAAGAGACCGAGCTGAATGGAGAGAGGCATTTTAGGATGCAATGCGACCATGGCGTCCATCACCATCATTTCATTTGCACGACATGCGGCAAGACGCAGAACATTGCATATTGTCCAATGGAGTCGATTACAATCAATCTAAAGGGCTATGAAATCGAAGGCCATAAATTCGAGGTCTACGGAAAATGCCCGGTTTGTGTGGGATAAGAAAAGGAGTAGGGGATTGAACCCTACTCCTTTTTAATTCACTTTTTCTCCAATTGGGAACAGCTTTTTGATCCATTGGTCGGCTTCTTGCCAACTTTTCACTCGAATAACACCTTCCGGAATCGGTTCGCGATTATATGGAGTGTCAAAGAGAAGGACTGGAATGTTCAATTCTTCGTGAATATCGACTGCATTGTCATGTTTATCCTCGAAAAACGCATCGACATCGAACTTCTTCGCAGTCTCGATTTTATGATGGCTTCCGATCAATTCGATATGATCATAAGGGATTTCCTCCCGTTCGAACCAATCATGCGTACAATCTGCAACATTTGACCCCCGAGCCGAAATATAATACAGCTCGTAATGCTTCCGCCATTCAATGAGAATGATTTTCGCATACTCCTGAGCGGGGGATGTTTCATAGATCGTCTTTTCCGCTTCACGGTACCATTCAAAGAACTCTTTCTCGTCAACCGGGAAAGCTTTCGTCAAATCGTATTGCGTAATATCATCTAAAATCAGATTGCATCCAAATTGTGCATTGATATGCGGAAGAAGGGAAGTCGGACATGTGACGGTCCCATCGATATCAATACCGAATCGGATTTTCCTCATTCTGAAGCCCCGCTTTTTAAAAGCTGTTCTTCTTGTCGTTTCTTCTCAAAATACTCTTCGGCGAGCTTGTCGATTTCCATTTTCAGTTCTTCGACCATTGTTTCCTCAGGAACTTTACGGACAGTTTTCCCTTTCATGAAGAGCAACCCTTCACCGCGTGCACCAGCAATCCCAATATCCGCTTCACGCGCTTCGCCTGGACCATTCACCGCACAGCCCAATACAGCGACTTTCAATGGCGCTTTAATTGTGGATATATATTCCTCTACTTCATTCGCAATCGAAATCAAGTCAATCTCAATGCGGCCGCATGTCGGACAAGAGATCAGCGTTGCAGCGTTGGAAGAAAGACCAAATATTTTCAACAATTCACGGGCAACCTTTATTTCTTGAGTAGGGTCTGCGCTCAGTGAAACACGGAGTGTATTACCTATGCCGGCTGATAGCAAAGTTCCAAGACCTGCAGCACTTTTAATGGAACCTGCGAACAATGTACCAGATTCTGTTATTCCGAGATGCAATGGATAATCGAATGCAGCTGCCGCTTTCATATACGCTTCAACAGCCAGATTAACATCTGAAGCCTTCAATGAAACGATAATATCGTGGAAGTCGAGATCTTCCAGTATTTTAATATGATGCAAAGCACTTTCTACCATGCCGTCTGCAGTCGGATAACCGTACTTTTTAAGAATATGCTTTTCAAGTGAACCGGCATTTACACCGATTCTAATCGGAATGCCTTTTGCTTTAGCCGCTTTGACAACGGCTTCAACTTTTTCCTGACGGCCGATATTGCCCGGATTGATTCGGATTTTATCTGCACCTTGTTCGATTGCAATTAATGCGAGTTTATAGTCGAAATGGATATCAACGACGAGGGGAATATTGATTCGCTCTTTGATTGCGCTAATCGAATAAGCAGCTCTTTCGTCGGGACAAGCTACACGGACGATTTGACAACCCGCTTCCTCAAGACGTAGAATCTCTTCCACCGTAGCATCAACATCATGCGTTTTTGTTGTCGTCATACTTTGGATGAACAGCTCATCGCTGCCACCGATCGTCAAATTGCCGACTCGCACAGGACGAGTTTTAGATCTGTGTATTATTTCACTCATGGATATATTCTCTCCTTAAAAAACTCATAACTAATTTCTATTTTAGCAATCAATCGGATGAAAAGACAAGGGACACCGCTTAAAACATCTTCAATTGCAGTTAACCTGCCCTGTATTCGAAAGTGGAAGTTGGATGGATAGACCACCGATAAGCTCCTGGTTTCGAAGATGGGGATTAAGGGAATAAAATATTGATAATCTTTCAACAAATGTTGTCTCTGGGTCCGGATACATGGAAAAAAGGGATTCTATCGTATCTCCTTGGATTGTTGTAACGTGTATGGTTTTCAATTTCGTCTCTGTGCAAGGCTGTTCATTCCCGAAAAATGATGCAAGAGGGATTGTCCCATCCCCCAAGTCGATTCGGATGATATGGAAGGTAAGAAACAGAATTATAGCTACGAATAAAGTACGCATGAACATTCCTCCTTCCCACACGATATGTGGGAAACATGGAAAGTATTCACTTGGCTGCTTTTGGATAATACTTGAGCGCAATAATTAAATAACCGATATGAAATAATGACGAGAAGATGATGCCGGAAGTTTCCCAAATCTGAAAGAAATCTAGAAAAATCGTCAGCAATAAAGGGACGGTTATGGCGATGGCAGCAGTCCGCCAAACAAAACGATATTCCACACGCCTTTTCATCAACTTGCCAATCCATATTCCGATGGCAGCAAAGATGCTGATTCGGACAAATACGTAAAATGTTGCGATGACGAATTGGAAAATGAAGGCCATCGGATAAATGAGCCCACCAATCGTTTCACTATACTCGTTCAACTCAGGGGAGGCTTCGAACAAGTCTGTATCACCGACTGAGAATCGAGTGAATGAAATTAGTGTCATCAGCAATATGAAAAGGAATGCATATCGGATAACCCGGCCGATTGGAAGCAGCCGGAAAGCCGCTAGTTTTTTAGGTTCATGGAATGCTGCCAGAAATAATTGATGGAACTTCAAAGCGGGACCTCCTTTACTTACTGATAGTCTATCATGTCTCGTGATGCGAAGTGCCGATTCCAAATTCGACAGAAGTATGACTTTTTTAGGTCGAATTGTTAAGGGAATGTAAAGATTTGTCCGCTTCTATTTACAATTCGTTAATAAAGTCAACATAATAGGTATGCTAAAAGATAATGCATGATGGAGGTATACAATTTAATGGAAGTGAATTGGCAAGAAGTGATCTTTCAATTTGTAGGAGGTCTTGGGATTTTCCTATTCGCCATAAAGTATATGGGTGATGGCTTGCAAAAAGCAGCAGGGGACAGGCTGCGAAGCATATTAGATAGGTTTACGACAAACCCGTTCATGGGTGTACTCGTCGGAATAATCGTTACCGTGCTCATTCAGTCAAGCTCTGGTACTACTGTCATTACAGTCGGATTGGTCAGTGCCGGGTTCATGACCCTCCGCCAGGCGATTGGCGTCATCATGGGGGCGAATATCGGGACGACGATTACCGCATTCATTATTGGCCTTGATGTTGGCGCATACGCATTGCCGATCATGGCGTTCGGTGCAGTCCTCATCTTCTTCTTCAAAAAGAACTCGATTAAGAATGTGGGAGAGGTAGTCTTTGGCTTCGGAGGTCTATTCCTCGGGTTGGAGCTGATGAGTGCAGGTATGAAGCCTCTCAGGTCGCTTTCCGCTTTTTCCGATTTTACAGTTTCGATGGCCGACCATCCAGTACTTGGAGTCGTGGCGGGAACTGTCTTTACACTGATCGTCCAAAGCTCCAGTGCAACGGTCGGGATCTTGCAAGGATTGTATGCAGAGAACCTTGTTTCGCTTCAAGCCGCGTTACCGATTCTCTTCGGTGATAATATCGGTACGACGATTACAGCAGTTCTCGCGTCGATCGGTGCGTCTGTGGCAGCGAGAAGAGCTGCAGCGACGCATGTCCTATTCAATGTAGTAGGTACAGTCGTTTTCATGATTTTACTATATCCTTTTACCCTCTACGTTGAGTGGATTTCAGGGGTTTTAGCATTGGAAAGTAAAATGCAGATTGCATTCGCCCATGGGACTTTCAACGTGTTGAACACCGTTATGCAATTTCCTTTAATTGGCGCTTGGGCATTACTCGTGACGAAAGTCATTCCAGGCAAGGACGTCACAATTGAGTATAGACCAAAACATTTGGATCCGAACTTTATCAACCAATCACCATCTGTCGCAATTGGACAAGCGAAAGAAGAAATTATTAGGATGGGTGATTTCGCAGTCCAAGGAATGGAAGAAACGTATGAGTATTTGAAGACAAGCAACAAGAGACATGCTGAAACGGCTTATCAAATCGAAGATGCCATCAATAATCTAGACAGAAAAATCACGGATTATCTAGTAGATATTTCTGCTGTCAACATCTCACCGATCGAATCCGCAAGACACGTCATGCTAATGGATACAGTTCGGGATATCGAACGGATCGGGGATCATTTCGAGAACATTATCGAATTGATTGATTTCCGGGAAGTGAATCGTGTGAAATTGACGGAAGATGCAATGGGAGATTTGACGGAAATGTTCACTTTGACAATTGCCACTGTTGATAAGGCTGTCCGCTCACTCGATATGAATGATATTGAATTGGCGAAAGAAGTTGCTGAGCAAGAAGCGTTAATCGATAAGATGGAGCGCAAATTCAGGAAAAACCATATTATCCGTCTGAATGAGGGTCATTGTTCTGCACAAGCGGGAATGGTCTTTGTCGATATCGTTTCCAATCTGGAACGTATCGGTGATCACGCCGTAAACATCGCAGAAGCCATTTTAGGCAAACGTGGGTAAATTGATAATCTAATTTGTACGGGATAAGGAGGGGGATTGTATGGAAATCATTGGTTGGATTGCGGCAATACTCATGTTCATCGTTGCCTTCATCGGATTGTTCTATCCAATCATCCCTTCCGTGTTTTTTATCGTTGGCGGTTTTCTGTTGTATGGTTTGTTTGCTTCCTTCGAAGAGATGGGCTGGTTATTTTGGGTAATACAAGCGTTGTTCGTCATTTTACTATTCGGTGCTGATACGCTCGCAAATATTGTCGGTGTCAAAAAGTTCGGAGGATCCAAGGCGGGAATGTGGGGAAGCACGGTCGGGCTGCTTATAGGTCCTTTCGTCATTCCAGTTGCGGGAATTCTCATCGGGCCTTTCCTTGGGGCATTTCTGTCAGAGCTTCTAGTGACGAGGACAGGTGTGAAACAGTCCTTGAAGACAGGCATTGGCTCTATCGTAGGCTTCTTCACCTCAATAGCTTCCAAAGGCGCAGTCATGTTGCTGATGATCGGGATTTTCATATTCTATGTTGCCCGATAGTTCATTTAAATTGAATGGCCTTCCTAATTTTGATAATGTTTATAGTGTAGGATAAATTTTGTATCAAATGAGGAGGAATGGACAAATGGCTTACAAATTACCAGAACTACCATACGCATACGATGCGCTGGAGCCTCACATCGACAAAGAAACGATGAACATCCACCACACGAAACATCACAACACGTATGTGACGAACGTGAATAACGCATTGGAAGGACACGAAGACTTGGCTTCTAAGTCAGTTGAAGAACTGATTTCCAATTTGGATGCTGTTCCTGAAAACATCCGTACGGCTGTCCGCAATAACGGTGGAGGGCATGCGAACCATACGTTCTTCTGGAATATTCTTTCACCTTCAGGTGGTGGGAATCCGACGGGTGCACTCGCTGAAGCGATTGACTCTAAATTTGGAAGCTTTGATGCTTTCAAGGAAGAATTTGCAAAAGCGGCAGCAACTCGCTTCGGTTCAGGATGGGCTTGGCTCGTTTCGAATAACGGAGAGCTTGAAATCATGTCCACTCCAAACCAAGATTCTCCATTAATGGAAGGAAAAACTCCTATTCTTGGTCTAGACGTTTGGGAGCATGCATACTACCTAAACTACCAAAACAGACGCCCGGACTACGTTTCTGCATTCTGGAATGTAGTGAACTGGGACGAAGTTGCTAAAAACTACGGTAAATAATGCATTTTCATGCAACCAAGCATATATCCTGTTCGTCAGGATATATGCTTTTTTATTTTTAGAATGCTATAATTCAAATTGGACTAATTAAGTAAGGGGAATACATATGAAAAAGCCGATGCGCAAAGTTGATCAAGCGAAAATCCGACAACGGAAACATATTGCATTCAGGATGAACCTTCTATTCTTCTCCATCTTCATCCTTTTTTCCTTGCTCATTTTCAGACTTGGATACTTGCAGATCGTCAAAGGTGAAGATTATACAAGATTATTGGAAAGGACCGAGGAAATCGCGGTCAACACTAGCGTTCCACGTGGAAGAATTTATGACCGCACTGGAAAGGTCCTTGTCGATAATAAACCAATGAATGCCATAACATATACGAAAACAACTTCAACTACTTCAAGGGAGATGCTGGAAATCGCTGAAGCTCTATCGGAATTGATCCAACAGGATACGAAAAGAGTCACGATCGGCGATAAACGCGATTTTTGGATTTTATTGAACCCAGACGAAGCGGCCGCCAAAGTGAGCGATAAAGAGTTGAAGGAAATCGGCAAAGACGGCACCGTATCTAAACATGACATCCAACGTGAAGTGACCCGATTGACGCGTGAAAGGATTACCGATGAGGAACTGAACTCATTCACGGACCATGAGCTTGAAGTGTTGGCTATTTATCGGGAAATGATGTCAGGATATGCCTACTCCCCTCAAATCATTAAAAGCGGGAATGTCACAGAGGAGGAATTTGCTGCCGTATCGGAGCGGTTGAATGAATTTGAAGGAGTCAACACGACGACAGATTGGGATCGTGTGAAATTCTCGGACAGTACGATTCTCGGTACGATGACGAGTCCGATTGAAGGAATTCCGCGAAGTCATCTTGATTATTATTTGGCGAGGGATTATTCACGGAATGATCGGATTGGACGAAGCTATTTCGAACAATATTATGAAGAGTTATTGAAAGGCCAGAAAACGATCGTTAAAAATGTGAAAGATCGGACGGGCCGCGTCATCGAAACGAAAACAGTCAGGGAAGGGGAACCGGGCAGGGATCTCGTATTATCGATGGATAGTGAACTGCAGGAGTCTTTAGAGAAACTGATTTCAGAGAAGCTTCTGGAAATGAAAAAAGATCCAAGGTCCGGATTGCTGGATAGGGCTTTCCTTGTCATGATGGATCCAAATAACGGAGAATTGCTCTCGCTTGTTGGAAAACGATTAGTGAAGGATGAAGATTCAGGGCGATGGGAGGTTCATGATTATGCGTATGGGACTTTCACTTCCGCTTATGAAGTCGGTTCCACTATCAAGGTGGCGACAGTTTTGGCGGGCTATAGTGAAGGGGTCCTGTCGGTTGGTGAAGTGAAGATCGATGAACCGATGAATATTGCTGGTCAGAATAAAAGATCTCTTTTCAATCAGCACGGGCGGGTGGCAGTTGATGATGTAACAGCGCTCGGCAGGTCTTCCAACGTTTATATGTTCAAAATCGCCATTTCGATAGGTAAAGGAGTATACAGACCTTATAAGGCGCTTCCAATTGACATTGCCGGCTTTGATAGGCTGCGAAACGCATACGCCTCCTTCGGCTTAGGGGTGAAAACAGGGATCGATTTGCCTGGTGAATTCCCGGGCATTCCAGGTACGGATACACGTTCCGGGAAGTTGCTTGACTTTGCGATCGGTCAATTCGATACGTACACCCCGCTGCAACTTGTGCAATATATTTCGACTGTAGCGAATGGAGGAAACAGGGTTGCACCGAAAGTGTTGAAAGAAATAAGGGAACCATCTAAAGACGGTGAGACACTTGGAGCTTTGCTAGAGGAGACGAAAGTGAATATCCTCAATCGTATTAACAACACGCAAAAAGAGATTGAACAAGTCAAAAAAGGGATGCAATACGTGTATTACGGACCAAATGGGACTGGACGCAACATATTCAACGGGGCTCCCTATACGGCTGCCGGAAAGACCGGAACTGCGCAATCCTACTACTACGGAGATGATCGAAGTAAATATGGCATGGCATCTGTCAATTTAACACATGTCGGATTTGCTCCGGCAGATAATCCCGAAGTAGCATATGCAGTCGTCATTCCGTACGCTTCGACAGATCGAGGCAATTACATTACTCAAGGCATAGCGATGAAAGAGATTGTCAGAACGTCGCTAGACACCTATTTTGACTTGAAGGAAGAGCGGGCAAAGACCAATGCTTCTGAAACGACAGATCAAAAAATAGACCGCCGATTTGATAGAGAAAAAGAAAAAGAGACAAATGAGAAATGAGAAAAGCTGCCATCGCGATAATCGGCGAATGGCAGCTTTTTTCCTTATTTTGTATTCGTTATAATGCGGGCGATTGTGCCAAGGTCCATCGTTGTATCAACTTCGTGCACGCCGATTTGAATCAGTCCTGCTAAGCCGTTGTCAATCAGATATTGTTCCAACTCTTTCGCGCTATTGATGATTCCGGCGCGTTCGAGCTTGTCAGCTACAGTTGCAGATGTTGAACCGGCCTCGATTGTCAAAATTATTTTAGTGATGGGCTTTGAAGTCGACTCGACTTCAGGTTTAGATTCCTTCTTTTCATTCGAACTTTCATGTGAGGTTTTTTCCGCTTTTGAAGAAGTGAGTGTCTGGGCGACAGCCAACTCTTTTTTCACCTTGTCCAATTCGGTTTGCAACTCGTCCACCTGCGCTTTATACTGTTCCGTATCGGACGGATCTTGGTCGTTATTCGTGAAATAAAGGATTCCTCCAGCCAAGACGCAGCCTATTCCGACACCCCTTACAATGTCCTTCATCATAAGGCGACACCTCTGGACTTCAATACTTCCATAACTTCCTCATCCGGCAGGGAAGAGCGTTTGGCTATTTCAGGAATTGAATAACCTTGTGCCTTCAAGGACAAGATTTGATTGACGATGATTTCGTGGACGGGTTTCGTTTTTCGTCGCTGTCCATTTGTGATTGGGCCGACACCGATCATCAATTCCTCTTCAACGGCTTTCAAACGCTTTTTCAATTGATTTGTCTCCTGATGAAGGCTAATTGAGATGTTCTCAATATCCTCTTCGCTTTTGCGGGTGGATTTTCCGATGAAAAATGATAAAATGATGAATAGGATACCAATACATAGTAAAATTAATTCAATATCCACTATTGAACAACCTCCGGGAATAGATTACTTTGTTCCCATAGTAACATATGCATCTTCTGAATGTAATTTGAAACTTTCTGCTTTACATACCGGTGTGATATGATACAATTGAAAAGTCGTATAAATCATGCTCATATTAATTTATATTGCCAATGAGTGGGAGGGACAACAATGCGCGTAAATATTACACTTGCTTGCACAGAATGTGGAGAGCGTAATTATATTACAAAGAAAAACAAGCGTAACAATCCGGAACGTCTTGAAATGAAAAAATATTGCTCACGTGAAAAGAAACAAACTTTGCACCGTGAAACGAAATAATCGCTCATGCCAAAACTCTTCGCGGGTTTTGGTTTTTTATTTCAGAATGGGGGAATACTTGTATGAGTAAATTATCAAAACGAAAACAGATGATAACAATCATGAAAGATATGAATCATTCTGAACATGCAAGTAAATCGACTAGGATTTTGGAACGACTCTATACATGTGATGAATATACCTCGGCTCAGACAATCGGGGTTACTGTATCGCGTTTTCCTGAAGTTAATACATATCAATTGATCGAATCCGCATGGAGATCAGGGAAGCGGGTGGCTGTGCCGAAATGCATCCCCGATACGAGGAAGATGGACTTCAGAATTATTACTTCTCTTGAGGATCTTGAAACGGTTTATATGGATTTAAAGGAACCAATTGTCGGACGGACGACTTCAATCGATAAAGGACAGATTGACCTACAAATTGTTCCCGGCGTCTTATTTTCGTATGATGGGTACAGGATTGGTTTCGGCGGTGGGTATTATGACCGTTATTTGAATAACTACGATGGCGACCGCGTGTCCTTGGCGTTTGACAACCAGATTTCACAAGAAGTGCCCATTGAGGAATATGATATTCCAGTGAATAAGATTATTACTGAAATTCGAGTGATACAATGCCGGAAAATACGTGATGCGAAATGACTGATTTCTTTGATGTCCTGCAACTTCTTAAACGTTTCGGCATTTTTATATATACAGGGGAACAAAAAACAGATATCGAAATGATGATGTCTGAAGTGAAAGAGCTTTACGATAATGGCTTGATCATGAAAGAGGATTACTTGCCAGCACTGTTAATATTGAAAAAAGAATTGGGGAAAAGGACCGGATAAAACTTATAGCAGAACGATTCCCAACCGATTTTTTTAGTTAAAAATGAAACTTTTTTAGGTCTCATCCGTCTATTATATATAGTGCATGTACAAATGATAGGGTAAACTTATAAATAGAGGCTTCAACATGAAAGGAAGATTAAGAATGAAAAGAGTAACTTGGCCCAAACATTCCGTACTCGTCATTGCAATTATTGCAACATGGCTAACAACGTATGTGGGCTATATCACTAGCTTTAATATGAAAATTGACAATGTGATGCAGGAATTCATTCTGTTCATGAACCCACTCAGTTTTCTATTATTCATATACGGTTTGGCCTTATTCATGAAGAGTGCGAAACGGCGCAACATCTATATATTTTCAATCAGTTTGATAACGTCCATTATTATGTTCAGCAACGCTGTATTTTATCGATTTTTTAATGATTTCATCACCTTGCCGGTATTATTCCAGACAAGCAATTTCGGTGATTTGTCGTCTTCAATCGGAGCGAACGTGCATCCTTGGGACATTTTCTTTTTCACTGATGTAATCATTATTGCATTGGCTATGAAATTCATCCCTGCATCTGAAAGTGCTCTTAGCCATAGAAGCATTGGACGCAAGCTCTATTTCGTAGTGGCTGCAACAGTGCTCATGGTCAACTTGGGATTAGCGGAAGCTCAAAGGCCGCAGTTGTTGACCCGTAGCTTCGACAGAGAATTGCTCGTTAAAAATATCGGGACATACAATTATCACATTTATGACATGTTCATCCAATCGAAAACACATGCACAACGTGCGTTAGCCGATGGCAGTGAACTGACTGAGGTGGCAAACTATATTAACGCAAATTATGCAGAACCCGATCCTAAAATGTTCGGTGTTGCCGAAGGACGCAATGTGATTTTTGTTTCACTGGAATCTCTGCAAAACTTCGTCATCAACAATGAGATGAATGGATTTGAAATTACGCCATTCCTCAACGAACTGACGAAGGACCCGGACACGTTTTATTTCAACAATTTCTATCATCAAACGGGATTAGGGAAAACTTCCGACTCGGAATTTATTGTTGAAAACTCGTTGTATGGCCGTAATGGAGGTGCTGTCTTTTTCACGAACAGCGGGAATACGTTCAACTCCATGTCAGAAAGACTAGGTGAAAATGGCTACTTTACGAGTGTCATGCATGCTAATAACCGTAGTTTCTGGAACCGGGACATCATGTACCAAGCATTAGGCATACAAAAATTTTATGATGTCGAAAGCTATGAGATCGGAGAAGGGCAAGCGGTCAACTGGGGAATGAAAGATATTCCGTTTTTTGAACAGTCCGTTGAAATCATGAAGACAATGCCCCAACCGTTTTCAACTAGAATGATCACATTGACGAACCACCATCCATTTGATTTGGATGAAGAAGATATGATTATTCCACCGTACGATTCCAATTCGAAAACATTGAATAAATACTTCCAAGCTGTCCGCTATATGGATGAAGCTGTAAAAATCTTCTTTGAAGACTTGAAGAAAAGCGGATTGTATGACAACTCAATAATTGTTATGTACGGCGACCATTATGGAATTTCGGAAAATCATAATAAGGCGATGAGTATGTACTTGGATAAGGAAATTACTCCATTTGATAATGTTGAATTGCAAAAAGTACCAATGTTCATCCACATTCCTGGTTATGGTAAAGGAAAAACAATTGATGAGCTCTCCGGTCAATTGGATGTGAGACCGACTGTTCTTCATTTGCTCGGCATCGAGACGAAAGAAGACATGCAAATGGGTGCGGACATTTTCTCACCGGATCATGAGCCGTTTGTCATTTTCAGAGACGGGCGCTTAGTGACAGAGGATTATATTTACACTCATGACGTTTGTTATGATATCAAGACAGGGGAAGCAATCGAAGGTGAAGCGTGTGGCCCTTATATCGATCGCGCCAACACTGAACTTGGCTACTCCGACTTGATTATTAATGGAGACTTGCTCAGGTTTTCGGATACGGAAGAGGAATAAGCCAAAATTGGCGATAACGACTAAATTCTGCACGGGTTCGTTTACCGTGCAGATATTTTTTTGAATAAGACGGAAGGGAGAGGGTGGCATAATGAAAAAAGGGCTATGTTTAATTGCGATGCTCATCTTTGTTCTATATGGCTGTGCGGAGCAGAAAAATCCGCCGTCTGTGCAACCTGACATGGAAGAATCATTCGATATTGCAGAAGAGCCATTTGAGCCGCCTTCTCCTCATGTTTTTAAAGCAGACCCTTCCAAGTTCCATTTCATAGCAGATTGGCTGACTGACACTCAAATCCTCTATGTAGAAAAAAACGACGGTTTCTACACAGTGAACTATTTTGACATTGAAACAGGTGAATCCGGATTGGTTTATGAGGATGAATCGTTCATTATCGATGTCCTCGTCCATCCATCCGGTGACTATTTATTAATACATACGAGTGAACATCCTACAACCGCGGCCATAAAGATTGTTGGAAAAGATGGAGCGGTCCAGCATCAGGTGGAAATCGATTCGACTGAGCTAGGCATTGAGTGGAATCGTACAGACCCGAAAAAGATACTATTCACTGCCTTCCATGAAGACTGGTCCTATGACCTTTTCGTGTTTGATGGCAATGATGATAGTTTGTCCATTGTTGAATTGGACGATCCCTTTCCTAAATGGGCGGGAGAGAATAGAATTATGACCCTTTCGTTCAGGGGGCATCCTCTCGATGGAGGAGATATCGAGATATTTCACATGGAGGATGGGGAGATAGAGACGACTGAAATTGGAAACGCGATTTATTTTGATGTGTTAGAGGATTCTATCGTATCCGTACAATCCGTCGATGCGGGGGCATTCGCATATACAATTAGAAAACTTGACGGAACAGTTGCCTTTGGGTGGACGTTGCCAGCTGTCAGCAATTATTCAGAGTGGATTGTGCCATCGATTGAATGGCTCGATGAAAAGAGTTTGATTGTCATAGGGGCAGAAAAAAGCGGTCAACTCGATGAAATGGAATCAGGATTTAATATGTATTTTTTTGAAAAAGGTAATTCTGAGCTGATTATAAAAGGGTTGGATGCGGGCCCGATCAAATGCTCTCCGTCCGCAAAATATTGTTTAAGCGGATATTCATCAGATGAGTTGATTGACGTGGAAGCAAAGGAAAAACTTAAGTGGATTAAGTTTGACAACTAAAAAAACATCCCCTGCAATTTTATGCAGGGGATGTTTTTTTCTAAACAAATACTGATTAATGCAAAGGTGTAGGATATCCTTGGAAGACAATCGTTGCGATTGTAAAACCGCCGAAGATGACAGCAGCCCCAAGATTGAACAAAATGCTCAGCACATTACGTTCTTTGAAAGCTTGTACAGTACCAATGACAGCAAAGATCGCAACGAGTCCGAAAATTACCATTAAGATGTTCATGCGGAAGACACTCCTTTCAATAGAGAAAAAATGAATGCCAATTTAGCAATAGTCCTCTTCTATTGTACTGTTTACCACAAATTTTGTCGAGGTATATAAATGACGAATGTTTGAAATCCAGTCAGAAGTTCATTACTATCAAGTATAGGAGGTGTGAATAATGCTGGAAATACGTACATATCCATTAGGTCCAATACAAACGAACTGTTATTTGATTTACAATCGTGAAGAGGAATGTTTAGTAATTGATCCTGGAGAAGAAGGGGATCGCATTATTGCTGAAATCGAAAGAACGAACAGCAAACCGCTTGCTATCCTATTGACGCACGCCCATTTCGATCATATCGGAGCGGTGGATCGGGTGAGGAATCATTTTGATATACCAGTCTATATTCACAAGGCTGAGCAGGAGTGGCTTGGCAACCCGGATTTTAACGGTTCTTCGAGATATCCCGGCCTGCCTATTGTGAAAAATCAGGCTGCGGATCATTTACTTGAGGAAGGTGAGTTGCAGATTGGTTCCTTCCAATTGGAGGTCCGCCATACCCCGGGTCATTCTCCAGGGAGTGTCTCGTTCATTTTCAATGATGCGCAAAAGGCAGTAGTTGGTGATACGCTTTTTAAAGGCAGCATAGGCAGAACGGATCTTCCAGGAGGCGATACACAGACGTTGCTTCAGTCCATCCATGATAAACTGTTGAGCTTGGATGACGAGTTTGTCGTTTTTCCCGGCCATGGACCTTCGACAACCCCTTGGGAGGAAAAAGATATGAATCCGTTTTTGAACGGCTTCTCCTAAAAAGAAAAAAACAGCCGATCGGCTGTTTTTTTCTTTGGACGATTAGTGTCCTGAACCTGGTACGTGAATGAATGTCGCATAATAGCTGAATCCTACCATGAAAATCATAAGGTAAGCTCCAAACATGTACATATACATACGCTCTGTAAGATTCAAATATCCAAGCAACAGGAAGAAAATAGTGCTCGCGATCATGATAACGGAAGCTGTCATCATGTCACCGACGAAAAACATTACAGCGAAAATGCCAGTCCAAAAACCGCATAGCTTGAACATGTTATCCATAAGTGCGTCCCTCCTTAACGTAAAACAATACAAAGATCTCTTCTTCATTATAATAGATAGCAACTCGAAAAGTAAACTCCAATCAAGTCGACATTGTGACAAATGAAAGGAGAGTTAGTAGATCATTCCAGTGCAAAATTCATTTTTGTCGTTAAAACAGCATTCAAAAATCGAATTTAAGCCGAAAACGGCATGTGAATTTTGAATTCGCGAAGAAGTATTCCTTTTTCGATTTGTTCCACGTATACTCGATGTAAAGTGAAAAGCGGTCTTTCACTTTTATCTTGATTCAGCAGGAGGTCCTGCCAAATCAATGCGTAATTGATTGAAAGAGGGGTGTTCAATGGAAAACCGTGACAATCTCGTTGAGAAAAAGTGTTTTGACCTTTTGGAACGGGCGATTGCCAATGAGGCAACAGACATCCATCTCGTTCCGTTGAACAATCATTATGATATTTGCTTCAAAAAGAATTCAAAACTGGAACGGTCCGGCACCTATCCCCCGCATTTAGCCGCCCGTATGATCTCCTTTTTCAAATTTCTCTCCTCGTTAGATATCAGTGATAAACGAAAACCACAAAGCGGTTCATTTCATAAGAAAATGCAGAATGAAAACTATTCGTTCCGTGTATCGACCATTCCCTCAATCCGAATGAAAGAAAGTGTAGTCATCCGTATTCAAAGGCATGATCAAATCGTCCCACTAAATACGCTCTGCATCGATCCTGTTTGGGAAAAGAAGCTCCGGCGTGCTGCAGAAGAGCGGCAGGGGCTCGTCCTGTTGACTGGTCCGACTGGAAGCGGGAAGACGACGACAATCTATTCCCTAACTGCCCATTGTGTCAATCATCTTGAAAGGCATGTAATTTCACTCGAAGATCCAGTCGAAAACAATCATTCACATCTTCTTCAAATACAAGTGAATGAAAGAGCCGGCATGACTTATGCAGCCGGATTGAAAGCGATACTGAGGCATTCCCCTGACGTAATCATGATTGGTGAAATAAGGGATGCCGAAACTGCTAGAACAGCTGTGGCGGCAGCGTTGACAGGGCATCTTGTATTGACGACGGTACATTCAAAAGATCCGGAGGGATGTTTTTATCGAATGATGGATTTTGGAATTACGGCGGAAGAATTGAGGCAAACGGTAGTTTGCATATCATCGCAACGGCTCATTCAGAAACAAGATGGCGAGGTTGGGGCTGTATTTGAAATTGTCGAAGGCGAATTGTTAGAGGCGATTGCAGATGGAATCATTTCGGGCAAGCGCGTATCTGTGCCAAAAGATATGACAATTGAAGCAGTCATGAAAAAATACAGCATGAAAAAAGGGGTTTCCCATGGTTAGTGTTAGTATGGGACGGGCGTTGTTTAAGCAATCTGTGCAATGCATTGAAAACCGTCCGGCTTTTTTGGGAAGGCTCGCTGTCCTTATGCAAGAAGGGTACACATTCCACGATGGAGTCGTACTACTTTTGCCTCATCATTCCAAACAATACAATGAATTGATCGAGCAAGTGGAAAATGATCTGATGGCAGGACTTGGGGTTACGGATATTCTTAGTAGGCTTGGATTTTCATCTACTATACTATTGCCGATCGTCATCGCGGAAGTGGATGGAAGATTGCCGGTTGCATTGAAAGGGATTGCGGAAAGAATGAAGCAATCGGAAGAAAGGAAGAGGAAGTTGCGAAATCTTCTACTCTATCCATTCATTCTTTTCTCTTTTCTTGCTATCTTTTTAGTAGTTTTTAGAAGCTATTTCCTTCCCAACTTAGAAGCGATGGCGGTAGCAAGGAATGAGGAGGCGACAGGTATCGTTTCTATGCTTCCTCTACTCGTCTCAAGATTACCGGACGCATTGATCGGTTGCGGTGTGATTCTCATTATAAGTGTGGGAATTGGTGCCGTGTTTTATCGCAAAATGCCGCCGTCGAGAAAAATCAGCTTCATCATGTCGATTCCTTTCATCGGTTCTTTTTTCTCGAAAGTGATAACGAGGGACTTTTCAGGCGAAATCGGTAGTCTCCTTCAATCGGGACTACCCATGCAAGACGCACTTGAAGTGTTGGTGGAACAAAAGGTGAATCCGATCCTGAGTGAAGTCGCAATGACAATTAAAGGACATGTCGTCTATGGGGAAAATTTCGACACAGCAATAGAGTTGACGGATGGTCTGCGTAAGGAGTTATGCTCATATGCCAAACACGGTTCCGATACAGGACATTTGGCAAAGGAGCTTCAACTATTTAGTGAAAATCTCCACGATATGATCGAAGAGGAGCTGGGGAAGTGGCTTGCGTTGTTGCAACCTGCTCTGTTCGCAATATTGGCCATATGCATATTGGCCGCCTACCTGGCATTGTTACTGCCGGTGTACAGCATGTTTGATAATTTATAGGGAGGGAGTAAGTCTTGAAAATGGTGAAGGAAGAAGACGGCTTCACGCTCATTGAAATGATGATCGTTTTACTCATCATCTCTGTCTTAGTGTTGATAGCGATACCGAATGTGACAAAACATTCGAAGTCGATCGATGACAAAGGGTGCGAAGCATTTGTGAAGATGGTGGAAGGACAAGTTGCGGCGTATAAAATGGAGCATCATGATAACCCAAGTATGCAAGATTTGGTTGACAAGAAGTATTTACCGGAAGGTGCAAAATGTCCGGACGGAACTGAAGTTTTACTCGAAAACGGTGAAGTGACAGCACCGAATTTCAACAAAAACACCGCAGGACAATGAAGCCAACTAACGAAAACGGCTTTACATTTCTGGAGATGCTCTTAGTTTTAAGTGTCGTAGCCATTCTGACAGCTGTTATCCTTCCTATCGGCGATCGCTGGATAACAAAACAGAGCGAGGAGGAAGCGCTGTATACTTTCATCGCTACGATTCATCATGCGCAAGCGTATGCAATGGCAAATGAAACGTATACGGCAGTCAGATTCCGTAATTCAGGGAAATCCTATAGTTTATTTGCGCCTAGCTCAGTAACCTATTCCACTATCGACTTTCCTGGTAGTATGTATTGGTTGAGTGGCGGCAATAGAATTAGCGCGGTCGAGTTTCATCCGAATGGACATATTATTAATCCGGGTACAATCATTTTGCGGACATCAACGGGGGACAAGCGGTTAACATTGCAGCTGCAGCATGGGAGGGTGCTTGTTTATGATTAATGAAAAAGGATATTCTTGGCCGGAAGCGATGTTATCACTTGTTGTTATTACGGTCATTTTCGGGACATTATTACCGCTTTATTCCCATCTGTCGGAGCGTCTTGAAATGAAGAAAATGGCTATGCATGCAGCAGAATCCGCCTATCATGGGGCCATTCTCTATCATGCTTACGGAATGATGGCGGGGACAAATCGGATAGAGAAGTCTGTGTATCAATGGTCGATTGATAGTGAAGGCATCTGTGTAACCTATCATTACATAGAAAGGGAATTTGTGAAATGCATAGAGTTCTGAAATGTTGTAATGAGTCAGGATACTCCCTTCTCGAAGCTTTGTTTCAACTACTAATTATGGGCGTATTCCTTCATTTTGCTGTCCTTTTCTACTATTGGAAGCAGCCGATCGAGCGTCAATTGGAAGATTACTACGCGACTGAATGGGAACTGTTTGCGATTGATCTGCAATCATTGTTAGTTAATATGGAAGATTTCAATGTCCTAATGGGAAACAGGTCAATCTCACTCACGAATGATAGGGGAACAATTGAAGTGGGGCAAAGTAACTACGTCATCCGCAAATTGACCAATCTTAAAGGATATATTCCCCTCTTCACTAATGTCTCGGATGTAATTTTCACACATGAAGGACATGAGTTGAACGTTGAAGTGACAATGCTTGACGGAAGGAAGCGGGAGAGGAGATTTGCAATTGGTATTCGCCAGGAATGAGGAAGGAACCATTTTAGCCGCTTCGTTAATTTTACTATTTATCGTAAGCCTCTTTCTTTTTACTATCGTTTCATGGCATAGTAATCTATACAGAACATTCGATTCAATAGAAATCTATTATGAGAAAGAAACAACAAAGTTGATGAGGCAAGGCGGGTAAAGATATGAAAAGAGTATACTTGGTCGGTTTCATGGGAAGCGGAAAAAGTGCAATCGGGAAGCGGCTCGGAACGTTGCTGAATTTGCCTTTTTACGATATGGACACGGAAATTGCCAATCGGACAGGCATGGCGATCCCTCAAATTTTCGAAACGTATGGCGAGGAAGGGTTCAGGGAGATGGAAACGGAATTCCTGCGGAACTTCCATGATGAATATTGTATCATCGCAACCGGCGGCGGTGTGGCAATGCGGGAGGAAAACAGGGAGATTATGAGAAGGACAGGACTTGTCTTTTACTTAAACTCCACATTTCGTGACATTTGGCGCAGGATTTCCACTGATAGAAACAGGCCGATCGTACAACAGTCATCTAGATATGAATTGGAAAAGCTCTTTCACAACAGGAAGCCGCTTTATATGCAAAGTGCCCATTTTAAAGTTGAAACAACGAATAGGACATTAAAAGAAATTACGCAGTATATCGCTTCTCAGATTATTAGATTGAAAAACGGATAATGAATGCATCTTAAATGTTTGATGATTATAACACGAACATTAATTAACTTTTTATCATTTTCGTTCGTGTATATAATAAAATATGAAAAAGGATTGCGCTTGCAAAAATGAAATGTTAAGATATAAGGCGAAAGGACAGTTATTCGTCTGAATTTTAATCATTTTATCTTTAATTGCATATGGCGGATGATTGAATGGGGAGAGCACGCATTAGGCGTCGCCGAAGGAGCAAGTAACGAAAGTTATGAATCTCTCAGGTAAAAAGACTCATTCATGACGCGTCTCTGGAGAGTGCCGATATTATTCGGCCACCAAAGAGGAAAGCCGCAAGGTCAAACTTTCAGGTACACGGACAGAGGTTCTCTTATTTAAGGGGACTTCTGTCTTTTTTTATCATTCATTTCAAGGGGGATATGACTTTGACAGAAACTTTGAAACGTACCGCTCTCTTTGATAGTTATCAAGAGTACGGTGGAAAGACGATTGATTTCGGTGGTTGGGAATTGCCTGTTCAGTTCTCAGGCATTAAGGCTGAACATGAAGCTGTACGTACGAAAGCTGGCCTATTTGACGTTTCGCATATGGGTGAAGTTTTTGTTTCAGGCGAGGATGCACTTTCCTTCCTGCAAGGATTAGTAACAAATGACGTCTCCAAATTGAAGGACGGTCAAGCGCAATATACTGCCATGTGCTATGAGAATGGCGGAACTGTGGATGATCTGCTCATCTATAAAAGGAAAGAGAATGATTACTTGCTCGTTGTGAACGCTTCTAACATTGAAAAGGACGTTGAGTGGATGAAGCAGCATACTACAGGGAACGTAGTCATCGAAGATCGTTCGGAAGAGTATGCCCTGCTTGCATTACAAGGCCCGAAAGCGCAAGAAGTTTTGCAGAAATTGACTTCAGAACCATTGGATGAAATCAAGTTCTTCCGTTTCAAAGAAAATGTCGATATTGCTGGACACAATGTACTCATTTCCCGTACAGGATATACCGGTGAAGACGGTTTCGAGATCTATGGATCGCCGGAGTCGATGGTCGCTCTTTGGCCTGCGATCTTAGAAGCTGGAGAAGAGGAGGGGGTTGTGCCTGCAGGTTTAGGTGCTCGTGATACGCTCCGATTCGAAGCGGGTCTGCCGCTTTACGGCCAGGAATTGTCAAAAGATATTTCACCTCTTGAAGCAGGCTTAGGATTTGTTGTCAAGTTGAATAAAGAAGCTGATTTCATAGGCAAAGAAGTGCTTGCTGCACAGAAAGAGAATGGCGTGCCAAGGAAGCTTGTCGGTCTTGAAATGATTGATAAAGGGATTCCTCGGACCGGTTATAAAGTGTTCATTGGTGATAAGGAGATCGGAGAGGTTACTACCGGAACTCAATCACCCACATTGAAAAAGAATATCGGATTCGCCCTTCTTGCAACGGAACATACCGGCGAAGGAACTGAAGTGGAAGTAGAAGTGCGCAGCAAACGATTGAAAGCAGTATTGATCGCTACACCTTTCTACAAACGATAAATGAATGAAAAGGGGACATGTTGATATGAAGCATCGTTATATTCCTATGACGGAGACGGATCGTGAAGAAATGCTATCGGCAATCGGAATTGCGACAGTTGATGAGCTTTTTGATGATATTCCAGAAAAGGTCCGCTTTAAAGGTGAGTTGAAAATTAAGGAAGCGAAGTCGGAATCGGCATTGATGAAAGAGCTTGCGCAGCTTGCAGCGAAAAACGCAGATGCACGTACATATGCATCTTTCCTCGGAGCAGGCGTGTATGACCACTATAAGCCGGTCATCGTCGATCATGTTATTTCGCGTTCTGAATTCTATACAGCTTATACACCGTACCAACCTGAAATCTCACAAGGGGAACTGCAAGCCATCTTCGAATTCCAAACGATGATTTGTGAATTGACAGGAATGGACATTGCCAACTCATCAATGTATGACGGTGGTACTTCACTGGCAGAAGCTGGGACGATGGCGGCAGGACATACACGACGCACGAAAATCCTCGTCTCCGAAACGGTCCATCCTGAAGCGCGGGATGTAGTGGCATCCTATGCAGCTGGCCAATTCATCGATGTTGTCACAATCCCTCATAAAGATGGTGTGACGGATATGGCTTTGCTTGAGGAGTTGCTCGATGATAATATAGCAGCAGTTCTCGTCCAGTACCCGAACTTCTTCGGACAGGTGGAAGACATCCAGAAAATTGGGGACATCACTCATGACAAAGGTGGCTTGCTAGTCGTATCAGCGAATCCGCTAGCACTAGGTGTATTGACGCCTCCGGGTAAATTGGGTGCGGATATCACTGTTGGAGATGCGCAACCATTCGGTATATCAGAACAGTTCGGAGGACCGCATTGCGGATACTTTGCAACTACGAAAAAATTGATGAGGAAAATGCCGGGAAGATTGGTAGGGGAAACTACTGACGGTGAAGGCAGACGTGGTTACGTACTGACGCTTCAAGCACGTGAACAACATATCCGACGTGACAAAGCGACATCCAATATTTGTTCGAACCAAGCATTGAATGCCCTTGCGGCTTCGGTTGCGATGACCGCCTTAGGAAAAGTTGGGACAAAGGAAATCGCATACCAAAACATAGCAAAAACCGCATATGCGAAAAGCGCTTTTGAAAAAGCTGGATTCGAAGTGAAATACGGCGGAGTTCATTTCAATGAAATTGTCGTGGCATTAAAAAAGCCGGTTAGAGAAGTGAATGCGAAGCTTCTAGATAAAGGAATTATCGGCGGATATGATCTTGGATTGACGTACCCTGAGCTGTCCAACCACGTATTGATTGCCGTTACTGAACAGCGTACGAAAGAAGAAATCGATGCACTTGTGCAGGAAATGGAGGCCCTTCATGCATAAAGATAACCAACCGCTCATTTTTGAAATTACAAAAGCAGGCCGGATCGGCTATAGCTTGCCTGAGCTTGATGTTCCTGAAATCGATCTTTCAAGCCATTTGCCGGAAGGTCTTCTCAGAGAGGAATCTCCTGAACTTCCAGAGGTTTCCGAACTTGATATTATGCGCCATTATACAGCTTTATCCAATCGAAACCACGGGGTAGATACCGGCTTCTATCCACTTGGATCTTGTACGATGAAGTATAATCCGAAAATAAATGAAGCAGTGGCAAGATTCCCTGGGTTTGCGAACATTCACCCATTGCAGGATGAATCGACTGTCCAAGGCGCAATGGAAATGATGTATGATCTACAGGAACACCTTGAAGAAATTACCGGAATGGATGAAGTGACGCTTCAACCAGCTGCGGGTGCCCATGGCGAATGGACAGCTCTTATGATGATCCGCGCATTTCACGAAGCGAACGGTGAATCCCACCGTACGAAAGTGCTTGTACCGGATTCAGCGCATGGAACAAACCCTGCTTCCGCTACAGTTGCAGGTTTTGACACAGTGACAGTCAAATCAAATGAATTTGGACTTGTCGATATCGATGATTTGAAATCGAAGGTCGGCCCGGATACGGCTGCCCTCATGCTTACGAATCCGAATACATTAGGACTCTTTGAGGAAGATATTCTTCAAATGGCTGAAATTGTACATGGCGTAGGTGGGAAATTGTATTATGATGGTGCAAACTTGAATGCTGTTATGGCAAAGGCGCGTCCTGGAGATATGGGCTTTGATGCGGTTCACTTGAATTTGCATAAGACATTTACAGGTCCGCATGGCGGAGGTGGTCCAGGTTCCGGCCCTGTCGGCGTAACGAAGGAATTGGCTCCATTCTTGCCGAAACCAATCCTTATCAAAGAGGAAGACCGTTATACTTTTGAATACGACGTTCCACAATCAATCGGGCGCGTCAAACCTTTCTATGGCAACTTTGGCATCTATTTGCGTGCGTACACATATATCCGCTCAATGGGTCCGGATGGCTTAAAAGCTGTCACGGAGAACGCGGTATTGAATGCAAACTACATGATGCGCAAACTGGAGCCTTATTTCGATCTGCCTTACAAGCAGCACTGTAAGCATGAGTTCGTATTATCAGGTCGTCGCCAGAAGAAATTGGGTGTACGGACATTGGATATGGCGAAGCGACTGCTCGACTTCGGGTTCCATCCACCAACAATCTACTTCCCGTTGAATGTTGAAGAGGCGATTATGATCGAGCCTACGGAAACGGAATCGAAGGAGACGCTCGATTCTTTCATCGACGTAATGATTCAGATTGCGAAAGAAGCAGAAGAGAAT
Source organism: Sporosarcina pasadenensis (assembly GCF_047228845.1). Lineage (NCBI taxonomy): Bacteria > Bacillati > Bacillota > Bacilli > Caryophanales > Caryophanaceae > Sporosarcina > Sporosarcina pasadenensis. Next base: position 26,273 of record NZ_JBFEGM010000007.1, on the reverse strand, counting down.
CCGGAAATCGTTCAGGAAGCCCCTCATACGACTGTCATCAACCGTCTTGACGAGACGAAAGCAGCTCGCCAACCTGTGTTGAGGTATACAAAAGAAGAGCCTGTGCATGCTTGATATGAAATAAAGAAAGGAGAGGCCCTGTAACCGGGTCTCTCCTTTGTCTATTCAATCGATTATTTACTTTTCACTTTGCCTGTCCATGTTCGGAATCCGCCTTGCAATTGATAGAGTTGGGTATAGTCCCGTTTCTTCAAGAACATAGCAGCTCGTGAGCTCTTCCCGCCGTTCTGATCATAAAGATAGACCGGCTTGTCCGGACGTATTTCTTTAAAGCGTTGACGGAACTGTGAATACGGGATGTTGCGGGCGCCTAAAATATGACCAGCCTCGAATTCCTTCGGTTCACGCACATCGATCAATTGCGCTTTTCTGTATCCTTCGATGAATTGCTCCTGCGTTAAATTTGTAACTGCTTTTTTGACACGAAACATCATGATGACAAAATACAAAATGATGGCGAGTATAACTGCTCCAAGAATATAATAATCCACAACCGTTTTTCCCCTTTCTTTCTATAGTTCCATTATAAAGAATGAGTAGCACTTGTTCAATGGGAATGATAAAATGATATGCATTGCTGGTAAGGGGGTAGATGAATTGGGGAAGACTGTTTGGCATTTTATCAATTCAAGAAAATGTTCACCATCATACAATATGGCGCTTGATGAAGCACTATTGGAATGGCATAGCAGGGGGGAGATCGGTCCCGTGCTCCGTTTTTATGAGTGGGAGCCTGCAACCTTGTCGATCGGATATTTTCAACGCGTCGAAAAGGAGATCGATTTGGAAGCGGTCGAGAAGCACGGACTCGGTTTTGTCCGTCGACCGACCGGTGGAAGAGGCGTCCTACATGAGCATGAACTTACATATAGCGTTATCGTAACAGAAGAATACCCTGGAATGCCGGAGACCGTCACAGAGGCGTATCGGGTCATTTCGGGCGGTCTTTTGGAAGGCTTCCGCAATCTCGGACTGCATGCTGAATTTTCAGTGCCAGTATCGAGGGAGCAGAATGAAAACTTGAAAAAGCCGAAAAGTGCCGTTTGTTTCGATGCGCCAAGCTGGTATGAACTCGTCGTCGAAGGGAAGAAAGTCGCCGGAAGCGCACAAACCAGACAGAAGGGTGTCATTTTGCAACATGGAGCAATCCTTTTAGGCTTGGACGAGGACAAGCTTGTGTCCCTTTTCAAGTTCGAGTCCGAGGAAAGTCGGAAGCGGATGCGCGAAAGCCTGCCGGAAAAAGCGGTCGCCATCGATCGATTGACCGATCGTTCCATCTCCGTGGAGGAATGTGTGGAGGCTTTTGCAAAAGGCTTTGAAACGGCATTAGATATCGTTCTTCAACCGATGGAACTTACAGAGGAACAACTCCTTTTTGTAAAAGAGATTGAACAGAAAAAATATGCGAATAAAGACTGGACGTTTAGAAAATGAGACTGGAACTTTTGGATTATTTTTTGCGTTAAACCGCATAATAGCAACTTCGGTTTTTCCTGTTCAAAATCTTGTCATTGATACGCGTTTCAATATGTAGTAGATTAGGGAATAGAATCAACACAACATGTTGTGTTAATAAAAATATACCAGAAGGAGGATGCGTTAATGGTAATTGTTTCGAAGCATCAGGAACCAATTCTGGACAAGGCGCGGCTGAATGAGGATATTGCCCAATTCCCGCAAGTGCATCCAATTACAGAAGACATGAAAATCGAACATAGCGGGGTATCAAGACTCGTCATGATCGATCGATATTCGTTCAAGGATACTGAAAAGAAAACATTAAAAGTCGGTGATTTCGTTGTTTTGACGGTCAAGGAGGATCCGAAGTTTCCAGCAAGGGGACTAGGTTTCATTACAGCGCTTGATAATGAAAATCGAAAAGCGGATATTTGGATCGAAAAAGAATATCGCAGTGCAATCGACAATCCCGAGAATCAGGAAACAGGCATAATCACAAGACCGATTGATGTCATTGAAAAGCCACTTGAAGTATTTTATGAGCAGATCGCTAAACGGAATGCGACAGGGCTTGCATCTGTCGAAAAGACTGAAGAGCAGCGAAAGGCATCATTCGATAAATTTTATGATCAACTCTCCAAAATGAACTTCATTCCAGCGGGCCGTGTATTATACGGGGCTGGATCGGATACTGAAGTGACATTTTTCAACTGTTACGTCATGCCGTTCGTGGCGGATTCACGAGAAGGGATTTCCGATCACCGTAAACAGGTAATGGAAATCATGAGCCGTGGCGGTGGCGTTGGCACAAACGGTTCGACATTGCGACCTCGTAACACGCTTGCTCGAGGCGTCAACGGGAAATCTTCCGGCTCAGTATCATGGCTCGATGATATCGCGAAATTGACACATCTTGTCGAACAAGGCGGTTCAAGACGTGGTGCTCAGATGATCATGCTTGCGGACTGGCACCCTGACATTTGCGAATTCATCATTTCGAAGATGCAGAACCCAAGGATTCTACGTTATCTTCTGGAACATACAGAAGACGAAATGATCAAGAAGCTGGCAGATGAAAAATTGAAATTCAAACCGCTAACTGCGCAAGAGGAAGCGATGTACCAAGGAATTCTCAACTATCGCACAATCCCTGGAATGGGCGGCTTCAATGAAGCAATCTTGAAAGACGCGGAGACGAAATTACGTGACGGCGGGACGTACTCTGTACACAATCCTGACTTTCTGACAGGCGCTAACATTTCCGTTACATTGACAGATGATTTCATGAAAGCTGTGGAAGAGGATGCTGATTATGAGCTCCGTTTCCCTGCAGTTGAAAAATATTCCCCTGAGGAAATGGCTGCGTATAATGAGGAATGGCATAAGGTCGGGGACGTGCGTGAATGGGAAAGTCTTGGATATGAAGTCCGTGTCTACCGAACAATTAAAGCACGCGCACTGTGGGATCTAATTAACATTTGCGCAACATACTCAGCAGAGCCGGGCATTTTCTTTATCGATAATGCAAACAAAGAAACGAACGCTAAAGCATACGGCCAGCAAGTCGTAGCAACAAACCCTTGTGGTGAGCAACCTCTTGCGCCATATTCTGTTTGTAATCTTGCGGCAGTCAACCTTGCAGAGTTTGCAGATAAAGAAACCAAAACTGTAAACTACGATAAATTGAAAGAAACAGTCCGTGTAGGTGTCCGTATGCAGGACAATGTCATCGATGCGACACCTTATTTCCTTGAGGAAAATAAAGTACAAGCCCTCGGCGAACGCCGCGTTGGACTTGGTGTAATGGGTCTTGCTGATCTACTGATCTATTGTGAGAAGGAGTACGGCTCAGAAGAAGGCAACGAACTTGTAGACAAAGTGTTCGAAACCATTGCGACAACGGCCTACCGTGAATCGATTGAGCTTGCGAAAGAGAAAGGTAGCTTCCCATTCCTCATCGGAAAGAACGATGAGGAAACAAAAGCGCTCCGGGAAGCATTCATCAACACAGGATTCATGAAAAAAATGCCGGAAGATATCCGTGAATCGATTTTAGAACATGGTATTAGAAACTCCCATCTATTAACTGTAGCTCCAACGGGATCCACTGGAACAATGGTTGGCGTTTCTACCGGCTTGGAACCATATTTTTCCTTTACTTATTACCGCAGTGGACGCCTTGGGAAATTTATTGAGGTCAAAGCGGGTATCGTTGAGGAATACTTACAACGTCATCCGGAAGCAGATCCGGACAACCTTCCTGAATGGTTCATTTCTTCAATGAGCCTGGCGCCGGAAGCACATGCAGACGTACAATGCATCATCCAGCGCTGGATCGACAGCTCAATTTCCAAAACAGTAAACGCTCCACGTGGCTATACAGTTGAGCAGGTGGAAAGTGTCTACGAGCGTCTTTACAAAGGTGGAGCCAAGGGTGGTACTGTGTACGTAGATGGAAGCCGAGACTCGCAGGTGTTAACGTTGAAAGCCGAAGAAAACGAAATGGAATCTGATTATGTGGAAGAGACCATCGAACAACGAAAAGTCGTACTCGTTAACACAATCCAAGACTTGCGTTCGACCAACGTCACAATCGGTTCAGAAGTCGGCGATACATGCCCTGTCTGCAGACAAGGAACTGTCGAGGAAATGGGCGGATGTAACACTTGCACCAACTGCAACGCACAATTGAAATGTGGATTATAATAAGATAACGGACTGTCCACTAAGTCCGAATAATAACTCAGGAGAAGAAAAACAAATGTTTTTCTTCTCCTGTTTTTCTTTTGTTTTGAATTTGAAATATTTGGTATAATGAACAAGGCGTTATTTTCAACAATCGGGCCATTTAGCGGCAAACATTTTAGAAAAAGGCGGGGTTGGATGTTAAATCGAGTCATTCAACAATTCAAATTGAATTTGTTATCAATTCAAGAGGTTGAAGATTCCCATAGCTCAACAGTTTATAAATGTAATTTGCTTAATGGGGAAAATGTCTTTTTGAAAATACCTTACACAAAATTGAAGTGTCAACGGGAATTGGAAGCCTATGAAATCTTAAAAGGTAGAGTTTCCATTCCTAACATGTTGGATTATTGGTCTGGTGATGAGGAGTGTCCCGGAGCGTTCTTATTATCCGAATTAAAAGGACAACCGCTAACAAATAAGGATTTACCCACAGTAGCGTTTCAGGTTGGGGTACTTCATGCCTCTATGCACCAGATTCAGCCACCTACTACAACACAGTTAATTGGCATACAAGACGAATTTCCGGACTGGTCTAATTTTGTGGAACGCCAATTTTATAGTTTCGCAAAGGATGTGAAGGAAGTTTTGGATGAAAGTATATACAGACTGGCCATTGAAAAGTTTGAACATATGAAACTGCAGCTCCCACCTTCAGATGGCCCAAGCTTTATACATATGGATTTTCGTCCAGCAAATATAATTGTTGATGAAGATAATATGTCAGGCGTGATAGATTTTGAAAGTGTACGATTTGGTTCAACAGAAATCGATTTCACTAAACTGTATCGTGATTTTTTAAGCTTTGATTTTAGCTTGTATCAGTCCTATCAAGAAGGCTATAACACCATAAGACCATTAATTGATTTAGAGGTTGTGCTGCCTTTTTATCAATTTACAGATGCTTTTAATAGTATTGGCTGGTGTAAACGCCGTGGAATTGAAAAGAACGCTTCATTTCTGGAGGAAAATCTTTCAATCCTAAAAAAAGTATTGCTATAAGCCACAATCGGACCATTACGTTAAAGAAAGGTATGAAGTAGGATTATAAATTATAAGAGGTGAATCATGACTAAGATATTTTCAAAAGAAAGGCTCACATTCACACAGTTTATACTTCATATATTAATCGCTACGATAGGGCTTATTAGTGTGCCATTGCATATACTTTTTTCTCCCGAACCACGTGTATCTATTACGAAATTCACAATCCATTCTAATATCATTGTCACCATAATATTTACAATAAGCACGATTGTTATTTTGTTAAAGAAAAAAGAAAGTCGTATGTTGGACTTGTGTAAAAATGCAGCCCTTATTTACATGATAGTAGTTTTAGCAACTTACCACCTTATCCTTTCGAGTGGTGGAGAATACAGTGGGCTGAGGATCATTACAAATTTTACATTACACTATTTAATTCCAATGTTAGTTATACTAAATTGGATTATTTTTGAAGAGAAAAAGTGGTATAGTTACAAATCAATCGTCTTATGGTTGTCTTTTCCAATACTCTACGGCGTTATATCATTAATAAGAGGAATGTATGATGGATTTTATCCTTACTTTTTCCTGAATCCGAATGGTCATATCCCTGATGGAGTTGGCAGCTATGCAAACGTAGCATTAGTCATAGTGGGTCTCACCTTTGTTTATTCCATGCTTGGTTATCTGCTAATATTAATGAATAGGGTTATTCTTAAATTGCAAAATACTAAAAAAGATATTGTGAAATGAAATAAATTTAATAGAAGTCCGCTATACGATTGTAGAAGAGTTACTCAGGTATGTATATTTTTACGTCGATTATAAAAAATATAAAAAGGAAGTGCCTCGGATATTGGGGCACTTCCTTTTGTTAATTCACCGGAACAGTCGATTCATTCATCTTTGGATTCGATGACTTTAAAATATCAACATTCTCAATTCCTTGCTCTTCAATTTCCAGCAGCTTATTGAAAGAGGCGATCGCCACTTCCACCTGCTGATCATCAGGTTCTTTCGTCGTCAATAACTGGAGCCATAATCCGGGATAACCTAGATACTTCAATACAGGGACATTGCGAAGGCTGTTCGTAAACTGCAATACTTCGAAAGATATCCCGATTACGACAGGAATCAACAAAATTCTGTTGACAATCCTTAGCCATAAAGGATCTGTCGGCACTAGAAAATAGATGAACATCCCGACAATCACTGTAAACAACAAGAAGCTGCTTCCGCATCTATAATGCAGGCGGGACTGCGCTTGGACATTTTCAACGGTAAGTGGAAGCTTGTTTTCGAAAGCGTTAATCACTTTATGCTCAGCCCCATGATATTTGAAGACCCGCTTAATTAACGGCGTCATGGAAATGAGGGAAATGTACAACAACAGTAACGAGAGTTTAAAAAAGCTTTCCAGCAATATTTGAGCTGTCTTTCCCGGAGCAATGAAATCTAGCATTTGCGCTAAAAAGACCGGTACGAGAGTAAATGCAAATTTACCGAACAAAAACGATAGCACGCCGACCGCGGCGACGCCGATCACCATGGCGAGCTTTGATGTTTCTTCGCCATTCTCTTCTACTTCTTCGCCGGGCATGACATCGTATCGCTCATTCGCAAACGTCAAGTGTCTGGATCCGATCCCAGCTGATTCGATTAAAGCAACAATTCCACGTACAAAAGGTATCTTTTTCAATTTCATCGATAATGGCTTTTGCTCTTTTGGAACGTAAAAATAATCGAGGGAATCATCTTTGCGCCGAATAGCTGTCACTGTATGATTTCTGCTGCCGAACATTACGCCTTCAATAAGCGCTTGCCCACCGTATGCCGGCGGTTGTTGTTTTTTAGACATGGGTTAACCAACACCTTCTCTTATCAAATAAATAGCATATTACGAAAAATGATCAACTCTATAAACATTATAGCAAATAACTTATCTTAATATTGTACAAAAAAATGGTTGTCGACTCCACCATTAAGGTTTAAAAAACTGAGTAATTTCCGACACTCATCATAAGGAGGAGTCGAGATGTTCAATAAAACAATGATATGGACGACAATCATCGCAGCATTATTCACAATAGGGGCATTGAAATTCCTGCATTTTTTTAATTTCATAAAATGGTCACCAGTCGGATGGGGTGAAAAATGGTTATTATTCGGTTCATCCGATGAAGGTTGGAAGTGGGCAATCTTATTCATCATCTTACTTATTGTGTTCGGATTATTTTATGCTATATCGAGGGCGACGACTAACATTCCGCCAGCTATAACGGCCATCGCTGTGAGCATTATCGCGGCTGTCGCTATTGAATGGATCATTTATGCGCCACAGACGTTTACAGAAGGTGTCAAGAAGCTGTCCATTCCATTCATCTCAATTATTGCGATCGTCAGCAGATTCATTACGGGTACCGCTGTATATATGAAGAAAAGTTTCGAATGACATATATAAATAGGTTGCGCCATTGGAACGATATGATAAAATGGGGAAGAAAATGGTGAGGGGAATGGTGTAGCTGTGAGATTGCTTGTTCTGAATGGACCGAATTTGAATCGGCTAGGCAAAAGGGAACCTGGGATTTATGGTGCGGAGACTTTGGCGGATGTTGAAGACCATCTGCAATCAATCGCCCAAGAGCAACTCGTGGATATTTCTTTTTTTCAGTCGAATGCAGAAGGCGCATTGATCGATAAAATCCATGAAGCCGAGGATGCCGGGTGTGACGGAATCATTTTCAATCCTGGGGCTTATACACATACAAGTGTAGCACTAAGGGATGCAATTGCTTCTGTGAATGTACCGGTCATTGAAGTCCATATTTCGAATATACATAGTCGGGAACCATTCAGACAAACTTCAATGCTCGCACCTGTGTGCATCGGGCAGTTGTCAGGCTTTGGCACAAGCGGCTATGAGCTTGCACTCCGGGCTTTCCTTCTCCGAAGAAAAGGGGTAAAGCTATGAAACTGTCAAAATTGAGGGAAGCATTGAAAGAACACGGATTAGATGCACTATTGGTGACAAATTCATATAACCGACGTTATATGACCGGTTTTACAGGAAGTGCGGGTGTTGCAATCATCTCAGCTGAGGACGCAGTGTTCATCACAGATTTCCGGTATACGGAACAGGCGGCTGAGCAAGTGCAAGGATTCCGCATCGTAAAGCATGAAAAAACGATCATCGAGGAAGTCGCAACCCAAGTGGATCAGATGAAAATTAAAACACTTGGCTTTGAAAAAGATAATGTTTCATTTGGCACGTACGAATTATATAATGACAAAGTGGATGCGGAACTGAAAGCGGTATCTGGCATCGTAGAAAAGCTTCGTCTCGTGAAGTCGGCTGATGAAATTGAAGTCCTTAAACAAGCGGCGAAAATTGCGGATGATGCATTTTCGCATATTTGCACTTTCATCAAACCGGGTGTAACTGAGCTTGAAGTCTCAAACGAACTTGAAATGTTCATGAGAAAACAAGGTGCAGCCTCATCTTCTTTTGATATAATTGTAGCTTCGGGTGAACGTGGTGCTTTGCCGCATGGCGTCGCTTCTGAGAAAGTGATCCAATCTGGAGAAATGATCACATTGGATTTCGGGGCACTGTACAATGGATATATTTCAGACATCACCCGAACTGTCGCAGTAGGAGAGCCTTCAGAAAAAATGAAGGAAATCTACGAAGTGACCCTTGCGGCGCAGGAACTGGCTTTGGAAAAGATTAAACCGGGTATGACAGGTATAGAAGCGGATGCAATTGCCCGGGACTACATCAAGTCGAAAGGTTATGGGGACGCATTCGGACACTCGACTGGCCATGGCATCGGATTGGAAGTTCATGAAGGCCCGGCATTATCATTCCGTTCGGAAACGGTTCTTGTGCCGAATATGGCCGTAACTGTCGAACCGGGCATATACCTTCCTGGCATCGGCGGCGTCCGTATTGAGGATGATATACTAATCACTGAAGACGGCAACGTCCGTTTGACGCATTCACCTAAAGAATTAATCATCCTATAACGAACATAATGGAGGAAAAAGCATGATATCTGTAAACGAGTTTAAAACAGGTCTTACAATCGAGTTTGAAGGGGACATTTGGCGGATTATTGATTTTCAACACGTCAAGCCAGGAAAAGGTGCAGCATTCGTCCGTTCTAAACTACGCAACTTGCGTACAGGTAATGTGAACGAAAAGACATTCCGAGCAGGCGAGAAAGTCGAAAAGGCGCAAATTGACAACCGTCGCATGCAATACTTGTATGCAAACGGTGATGACCATGTCTTCATGGACAACGAATCATACGAGCAGATTGAATTATCTTCTGCACAGATCGAAGAGGAATTGAACTACTTGAGAGAGAACATGGAAGTTCATATCATCTCATTTAAAGATGAAATCCTTGGTGTCGATCTTCCGGCAACCGTCACTCTCGAAGTAACCGAAACTGAGCCGGGCATTAAAGGCGACACGGCGAGCGGCGGATCGAAGCCGGCTACATTGGAAACCGGTCTCGTCGTCCAAGTCCCATTCTTCGTAAACGTTGGAGATAAACTGATCATCAACACAGAAGAAGGCGAATACGTTTCAAGGGCTTAATACAAATTTGCACTCCGACTCCTTTATGGGGGGGCGGGGTGTTTTTTTGTGTAGTAGAAAATATTTTTGGTTTTACAATATTTGTTGGGGTATTCCCCAGTTTTAACAAAAAAGCACGTAATTACCGTTTTTTTTTACTTAGGACGCCCCGTAATTATCGCAGACCGATTCCATTATTGTCGTTATATCTACTCAGCGCTTGATGAGGTTCGGTGGAAAGTGCAGAAGGAATGGCATGTGTATGACCGTAAGAAATGTAAAAGAATACGGCATGTATTATATAAGCGCATCGAGAAATTGACAGAAAATCACCGTTGGTATTTTAGATCGATATCTAGCCATGTCTGATGAGTTGAAGAGGGCATGCGAACTGAAAGAAGCTTACTGTGAGTGGTTCGACTGGGCAAAGACCACAGATGGTATGACAGAAGTTAATAGTGACTAAAGCCTTTTACCGTAAGGTAGAGAAAGCGGGTATTCCGGCATTTTCACAAGCCAATCAGACGTTTAGAAACTAGCAAGTGGAAATCTTGAATAGTTTTTCCTTCAAGTATTCCAACGGTTTTCTTGAGGGGATTAACAATAAAACAAAAGTGAGGAGACGCAATACGGATGGTTTTAGGCGTATTGATCACTTTAAAGCAAAGATATTATTGAGCATTCGATATGAAGAAATCGGGGTTCATTTAGGTTAATGATTTATTTTACTGCGCAATTGATTTAAAAGTCATTCGTTGATTGAAGCGAAAGGCGGCGGCTCCTGCCGGAATAGAATGAGCTGAAGACCCTGGACTGAGCAAAGCGAGGGAAGCGGCTGAAGCCATGCCGGCGGAAAGCGTCCGCCTGTAGCGTAAATCAACAATCTACTTTACAAAATCTAAATGAAAGGGTGTCGTGTAGATCACATAACCCCGACATTTGATTTAGAACCATATTTTTCAACTAAAATGTTCATCATATTTCCCCTCACCCTTTCATAAGTTGTTCATGAAGGGGGAACCCGAAATGGAATTGAACGATTTATTGCGCATTGCTGGAATTGGATTGGTCATCGGATTTCTTCATGTTTTCTTTGAACAGACCGGTAAGAAGGAGTTCTCATTTTTCCTTTTCTTCGTAGCCTATATTTACATAGCCGCCGAAATGCTCCGTTTCCTTAGGATCTTCTTTTCGGAAATTGCCGAGTTCTTTCAATGGCTGTCCTTGGCATTCTAATGGTTACGCTTTTTCAACTGGTCGTCATCTACCTCCTTCTGTTAATCGTGTCTTTCGCTTCCAAGAGCTTGCAACCGATCATATATGCAGCTATTTTCTTCTTTTTTCTGTCGTATGTCGGTATGACGATCATCATACCTTTCGGAAAAACCTTCATGCATCTGTTCGAACCATTGCCAGGATCCTATGCCAAGCTATTGATAGGAAGCGTCTTTTTGTTTTATTTCTCGGAATTGATCGCAAAACATGTTGCCGAAGCAGGATATGAATCTATTGCAACGATTGCACACGTAGCTATTAAAATCGGAATTTTGTCTCTTTGGCTTCCGCAGTTATCCATGCTGCTCGAAACGCTCTCCAAATTCATTATTAAATGATCGGATGAAGAATACATGATGCCTATGCTCGAATCCGTAATCGGGACAGTCCTATCCAGTTTCATTATTGTCATCATCTCAACTTTCATGGCACTAGTGCTAGATTTCCTATTTCCTTCGTTTACCAGATGGACGAGAACTTTTCTGTTTTTCATCGTGCTCACCGTCGTCCTATATCCTGCATATGAGCATCTGCAAATGATTCGATCTGTAACACAGACGATTGCGACGATGTTCATTTCCATTTATCCGTTATTGACTGCAAGCATATTGGCATCCGGCGGCTCATTCAGCATGCTGAACTTTCAGCCTGCCATGCTATTGTTTGCAAACGGTGCAGTGATCCTCTCGGATAAGATCCTAATCCCTATATTGTCCGCGGCGATGTTGTTTGACATAGTTTCAAGATATCACCCTGCGATGCCTTTTACGAAAATGGCGGACTTGCTACGGAGCACTTTAATTGGACTTGTTTCAGCTCTCGTCGCGGCTTATTCAATCTTCATCACAGCGGGAGGTACAATATCCTGGGCGTTGACAGGTGTGACGAGCGAACCGATCAAGGAATTGATCCGTCAAAACGTCCCTCTCATCGGTTCCTTCATGACGGACAGTTTAGGGGCGATCGGGCGTTATTCATCAGGCGCAAGCGTCTTTATTGGAGCGTGGCTCATCGTCACGATTTGGTCAGTAGCTCTTTTGCCTACGTTGAAGACGCTGTTGACCGGCTTCTTATACCGATGGACAGCTGCACTTATCGAACCATTCGCCAACGAGGATATTACAGGAATACTTGATGATATCGGGAAGACGTTATTCGTCCTTTGTGCCGTCTCCTTTCTTGTAGCGTTTGCATTCATCTATACGGCCCTGTTTACTGTCATCCTTGTCAAATTGATAACTGCAGTGAAATGAGGGATGGCATGCTGGAGTTTTTGACAGGCGTTTTATTCATCACTGTATTGTCCTCCATTTTATTATTACTGCTTCCCGAAGAGCAGGAGCAGGAAATTCTTCCGCTCGTAAAGATGGCAATGGGAATTTGGATCATTCATTCCATCACGAGAATTTTTGGTCATAGCTTGTTCTGAACAAGCATAATATGCAACATAGATAACACGAACCATATCCGTCTTGAAGGGATGAAATGGTGATCATATGCAAAAATCCAAACGAAAAGTTCATATGCTCTTCATCGGAACGCTACTTGCGCTCTTCATCATTTTCATCAATTCGACGATTGGTTCGATGGGAGGGGAGAAAGGGAAAGGGGAGGAGAGCCGGGAAGCAGCACAGCTTGAACAAGCATTGATGAAGATAGAAGGGATTGGGGAAGTGTTCATCCACTTCCATTACGATCAATCAGAAGAGCCAAGCCCATTATCCGGTTATTTTTCGGGCTCTGGTTCCTCATCAGTAAAAGAGAATCCGCTCCGAGGAGTATTAGTCGTTGCAGAAGGAGCGGACAATCCTAGAACGAAAAACGAATTGACGCGAATCTTGTCCACGGTTCTTCAATTGCCTGAACATCGGATAGTCGTCGAAGAAATGAAAAGGGGGATACACGTTGAAAGCGAATAAACGAACAGTATGGTTCTTGACTTTACTAAGTCTTGTAGCGGTCATCTCAATCTACTATCTGAAGAAGGAAGCACCGATGAGTTTAGATGGTATGGCGATTTTTGGGGATAATGATGCAGTGACCGTTTCCAAGCCGGGAAATGCGGAAGGTGAAACGAAAACTGTCTATGCCGACTCAATGTACTTCGAAGAAATGAGAATGCAAGTCCAAAATGAGCGAAGCACCTTGAACGATCAATTGAAATCCAAAGTGCTTTCTCCTGATACAACCGTTGAAGAAAAAAGCGCGGCCTATGATGAAATGGCAGAACTGACCAAACGTACATCTGCTGAAGTATTGATGGAAACTCAATTAAAAGCGCTAGGCTATCCGGAAGCGTTTGTACGTAAGGATGGTGGCAAAGTGAGTGTGTCTGTAATCGCGGAAGATGGCGGACATTCTACAAAAATGGCTGCGGAAATTACACAATACGTATTGACGAGCTGGGAAGATGCACGCACCGTCCAAGTCGACTTTATGGAATAATGCTTATTCAAGGCCCTAAAAGGGTCTTTTTCTTTTTTAATTTGCTCTATTTCACAGTAAATCCAGTATATCTATTTCATTATGGATGAAAAACGTCTAAAATAGGGAGGAGGTACGTAAATAAATATGAGTCAGGAGAATTGTCATGTTGAAAATTCAAGAAATCCGTGAAATCATTAAATTAATCGATCAATCTTCAATTGAAAAATTCACATTCGAATCAGAAGGAACAAAAATAAAACTGGAAAAAGGGAATAGCGCTCTCCAACATCCCGTTCAAGTTGAACAACGCAAAGAGGAGCCTATTCAGCAAGTTCAGCCGGCTGTCCAAGAGACGAAGAAAGAGCAGTCCGAGCAAGCACCTGCAGAACAAGAGAGCAAGGAGTCTTCTACAGATTCATCTACAGCTGCAAACGACCCTTCATTGCATAAAATAACGTCACCGATGGTTGGGACATTCTACCAGTCTTCATCTCCGGATGCGGATCCTTACGTTCAAAAAGGGGATTCCGTCAAAGCGGATTCAATCGTCTGCATTGTTGAGGCGATGAAACTTTTCAATGAAATTGAAGCGGAAGTTTCCGGAGAAATTGTGGAGATCTTAGTGGAAGACGGTCAATTGGTCGAATATGGACAGCCTCTCTTCCTTGTCAAACAGAAGTGAGGGGGACTACAAAAATGAAAAAAGTATTAATAGCTAACCGGGGCGAAATAGCAGTAAGGATTATCCGGGCATGCAGAGAATTGGATATTGAAACAGTTGCCGTCTATTCGGAAGCGGATCGGGAGGCGCTACATGTCCAACTGGCCGATGAAGCATATTGCATCGGGCCGAAACTTTCGAAAGACAGCTACTTGAATTTCTCCAATATTATTAGCATCGCTAAATTGACAGGTTGTGATGGGATCCATCCGGGTTATGGGTTCCTTGCAGAAAATGCAAGCTTCGCAGAACTATGCGAAGAAGTGAATATCGAATTCATTGGACCGACTGCTGATGCAATCTCAAGAATGGGTACAAAAGACGTCGCGAGAGAAACGATGAAACAAGCTGGCGTTCCGATTGTCCCTGGATCTGATGGAATCGTCGCCGATGAAGTCGAAGGCCTGAAAGTTGCCCAAGAAATCGGCTTCCCGGTCATCATCAAGGCGACTGCTGGTGGCGGCGGTAAAGGGATCAGGGTTGCCAGAAATGAAGAGGAACTAGCTAAAGGCATAAAGATTACACAGAAGGAAGCTGCCGCGGCGTTCGGCAACCCTGGCGTATATCTTGAAAAATATATCGAAGTTTTCCGGCATGTGGAAGTGCAAGTGCTTGCAGATAAGCATGGCAATACGATCCATTTTGGGGAACGCGATTGTTCCATTCAAAGAAGGATGCAGAAGCTTGTTGAGGAAGCTCCTTCGCCTGCCCTTACTCCGAAAATGCGCGAAAAGATGGGGGAAGCCGCTGTCAAAGCTGCTGAGGCTGTAAACTACAGAGGCGCTGGGACGGTCGAGTTCATTTTCGATCATATCAACCAGGAATTCTATTTCATGGAAATGAATACACGTATTCAGGTGGAACATCCAGTAACCGAGATGATTACCGGAATCGATCTAATTCAACAACAATTGAAGATCGCATCGGGTGAAAAGCTTGCTTATCGTCAAAAGGATATAAAGATTAACGGTTGGTCGATCGAGTGCCGGATCAATGCGGAAAACCCTGCGAAAAACTTCATGCCTTCACCCGGAAAAGTAACGATGTATATGCCGCCGGGCGGTTTTGGAGTCCGGGTCGATTCTGCAATGTATACTGGATATACGATCCCTCCATTCTATGATTCCATGGTGGCGAAGCTGATTGTTCATGCTGATACGCGCGAAGAAGCAGTTGCAAGGATGAAACGCGCACTTGACGAATTCATCATCGAGGGTGTCGATACGACGATTCCTTTCCATCTGAATTTGATGGACCACGAAGTTTTCAAGTCTGGCGATTTTGATACAAAGTTCCTCGAGAAGCATACAGTTATGGAATAAGTGAAGGAACCGGCATTTTTTAGATGGTTGGACACAAATAAGCCGGAGTAAGAAATGCATATAAGGGAGGAGAAGTGGAATGGCTGATAAGGCAAATCCTTCATTCACAGGGAAGAGTTCAAAGGGAGACGAGGTTTTAGGCCGCGTACAATTGGCTCCTGAAGTGCTTGAAGTCATCATCGGCATTGCAACGAACGAAGTCGACGGGGTCGCAACGACAAAAGGCAACTTCGCAACAGGGGTTGCGGAAAAGTTCGGCAAAGTATTCCATGGAAAAGGGGTCAAGACGGATTGGACTGGTAATAAACTCATCATTGACGTTTATTGCGTCGTCCAATATGGCCACTCGATCCCCGCTGTAGCTACGGAGATTCAAAGACAGATCCGTCACGCTGTCTACAATATGACTTCACTTGAAACGGAAGAAGTGAACGTCCATATAACCGGCATTGATTTCGATACGTCCGCCGAAACAGAATGATCTGAAAAGCATCGTCCATTGGATGGTGCTTTTCAACTTGTCCTGCTATATCTTCGTCAACTGAATATGCTATGATAAAGCCCAAGAGACACAGTAGTGGAGGAGACAAACGAATGAAACGAAGAGAAGCACGCGAAAAGGCGGTTCAAACACTTTTTCAATTGGATAATACAGAAATGTCGATTGAGGAAGCGATCACTTATATAGTGGAGCGGCCGATCGATCCTTTCTATGAATCGCTCGTCAAAGGAACGACTGAACACCGTGACGAAGTGGACAAAGAACTTTCAAGCAAGCTTGAAAATTGGTCGCTCGACAGATTGCCGAAAATCGAAAGGACAATCCTGAGATTGGCAGTCTATGAACTGCTATATCATGAAGATGTACCCCATAAAGTCATATTGAACGAAGCTGTCGAGCTATGTAAGCAATTTGGAGATGAAAAATCAGGCCGTTTCGTAAACGGAGTACTATCAAAATTTGAGGAAAAATAAAACGTTGGAGGAAAATGGGATGACCGCAAAATTAATAAATGGCGTTGAAATTGGTAAAGAGCTCAGAGGGGAAATAAAAGAAGGCGTAAGCATCCTGGAAGCATCAGGCTGTAAACCGGGTCTTGCAGTCATCCTCGTCGGGGAAGACCCCGCATCCCAAACATATGTAAAGAACAAGGAAAAGTCCAGTGTGGAAGTCGGCATGAAATCAGAGCTGATCAGATTGCCAGCAACGGTGACTGAAAAGGAATTGCTGGCTCATGTAGATAAATTGAATAACGATGACTCCATCCATGGAATTTTAGTCCAACTCCCTTTGCCGGATCATATCAATGAAGATCTCGTCATTCAAGCGATCGATCCTCGCAAGGATGTGGACGGATTCCATCCTCAAAACGTCGGTAAAATGATTATCGGCCAAGAAACATTCCTGTCTTGTACCCCTTATGGAATTATGGAAATGCTAAAGCGTGCTGGCATTGAAGTCGCAGGGAAGCACGCTGTCATTATCGGACGGAGCAACATCGTCGGGAAACCGATGGGTCAGTTGCTTCTTCAAAAAGATGCCACAGTTACATATTGCCATTCGAGAACGAAGGATCTGCCGTCATTTGCGAAGCAGGCAGACATTTTGATCGTTGCCATCGGTCGAGCAAAATTCGTGACGGACGAACATATTAAAGACGGCGCTGTCGTCATTGATGTCGGTATGAATCGAGATGAAAACGGAAAATTATGCGGTGATGTAGATTTTGAGAAGGCGAAGGAAATAGCTTCTGCCATCACGCCGGTTCCAGGCGGTGTCGGGCCGATGACCATTACAATGCTATTGAAGAATACATTGCAAAGCGCTGAAATGGCATGCCGACAAGCCAAGCGCGATAATGAAGGGTAATTGGAGTCGGGGTCACATTTACTAATCATCTATAAGAATCGAGGGGCGCTGTTTTTCAGAAGAAAGACAGCGTTTCTATACGTCGGAAACTCCGGGGGTGAAGTTGTTGAGTGAAAATACGTATCTCTCTGTACATTCATTAACAAAATACATAAAACGTAAATTTGAAGCCGATCCATATTTGAGAAATGTATTTGTGAAAGGTGAACTTTCCAACGTGAAAATTCATCCAAGCGGGCATATTTATTTTACATTGAAGGATGATAAAAGCAGAATCCAATCCGCTATGTTCCGTTCGGCCGCAGGATCATTGAAGTTCAAGCCGGAAGAAGGGATGAATGTCCTGATAACCGGAGATGTGAATGTATACGAATCTAGTGGACAATACCAGCTCTATGTCCAATCGATGCAACCGGATGGCGTAGGGGCATTATATCTCGCTTATGAACAGTTGAAGAAGGCACTGGCGAAAGAAGGACTTTTTGATATGCGATGGAAACAGCCCTTGCCAGCATTGCCAAAGAAAATCGGTGTCATCACGGCCCAGTCCGGTGCAGCCATACGGGATATCTGTTCTACATTGCAACGGCGGTATCCGTTAGCTGATATATGCCTATTTCCGGCAATCGTGCAAGGTCCACAGGCCGTGCCTTCCATTGTACGTGCATTGGAGCTCGCGGAATCACATGGTTCAATTGATGTATTGATCCTCGGGCGTGGCGGCGGATCCATAGAAGATCTGTGGGCTTTCAATGAAGAGGCAGTAGCGAGAGCGATTTTTTCTAGCCGGATTCCAATTATTAGCGCAGTCGGTCATGAGACGGATACGACAATTGCAGATTTCGTCGCAGATATGAGGGCGCCGACACCTACTGCAGCCGCGGAGCTTGCTGTCCCTTCGAGGGAAGAACTATTTGAGCGCATATTGGAACGGAAACG
Organism: Sporosarcina pasadenensis; assembly: GCF_047228845.1. Classification (NCBI taxonomy): domain Bacteria; kingdom Bacillati; phylum Bacillota; class Bacilli; order Caryophanales; family Caryophanaceae; genus Sporosarcina; species Sporosarcina pasadenensis. Next base: position 7,884 of record NZ_JBFEGM010000007.1, on the reverse strand, counting down.
TTCGATTTATATCTCATTTTCGAATCAAATCAAACATGAACGTAAACGCCTGACAAACTACCAGCAATCCTATCCGTTACAGTTTCCGGAAAGACTCTACAGACCTTTCACAGAAAAACTGAGCGGTTTGGATGACCGACTCCTCAGGAGCAGGAATGACCTGACCGCCAATAGAAAAGCAGAACATGCCCGGTTGGACAGGATGCTCTCATTTTATTCCCCGCTTCAGCGCATAAAAGAAGAAAATCGAAACGTGTTGATTTTGACCGAAAGAACGACGCGGGCCATGCAAAATAATTTGCGGAACAAGTCCGATCAATTCGGTTCGGCAGTCAGGATGTTGAAAGCGCTAAATCCGCTGGAGGTCATGGACCGTGGATTTTCAATAGTTTATAAAGATGGAAATGTAGCAAATTCCGTTAACGACCTTGATATTGGTGAAACGTTGCTCGTCCGGTTACAAGACGGAACTGTGGAAACGGAAATCAAGTCAATCAAGAAGAAGGATGAGGAGGAAAACTAAATGAGTGAGGAAACACTTCGATTTGAAGAAGCGATGTCGAAGTTGGAAGGCATTGTTCAAAAATTAGAATCCGGTGACGTTCCTTTAGAGGACGCCATCACATTATATAAACAAGGAATGGAGCTTTCCGCTTATTGCCATGGGAAATTACAAGACGCGGAAAAACAGCTAATTTCAATTATTGACGACAATGGCCAGGCCGCCCCATTCGATCCAGCGAAAGGTCGGGATTCAAATGGATAAACGATTGCAGACATTCATCTCAGAAAAAGCGCCGATAATCGATGCTGAATTAAATCATTTGATTGAATTCGAAAAAGCACCTTCGTCCTTGAAAGAATCCATGCTCTATTCGGTGAATGCAGGCGGTAAAAGAATCCGTCCACTTCTCGTCTTAGCGGTTCTAGACGATTTCGATACGAAATCCGATGATGCACTTAAAGTGGCATGTGCAGTTGAGCTCATCCATACATACTCTCTCATCCACGATGATTTGCCTTGCATGGACGATGATGATTTCAGAAGAGGCAAGCCGACGAATCATAGAGTATATGGGGAGGCGACAGCCGTTCTCGCCGGAGATGCGCTTCAGACAAGAGCATTTGGGATATTGGCTTCCTTGGAACAGACGAGACCGGAGCAGATCATCCGCTTAGTCGCTCTTCTCGCGGATGCTTCTGGCGCAAATGGTATGGTCGGCGGCCAAATTCTAGATATGGAAGGGGAAACAGCCACCTTGTCTCTCCCGGAACTTGAAGAAGTTCATATGCATAAGACAGGTGCCTTATTATCATTCTGTATTGAAGCAGGTGCAATTCTTTCCGATGCACAGGAAGAAGAGTTGTCGCAACTACGTAAATATGCGAAAAACATTGGGTTGGCATTCCAGATCAAGGACGATATATTGGACGTCACGTCAACGACTGAACAACTTGGCAAGACAGCAAATAGCGACACTGCTAGCGAAAAGTCTACGTATCCTTCTCTTTTAGGACTTGAGGGTGCACAACAGCAACTTGAAAAATATCACCGCGAGGCAGTCGAGTGCTTAGCTTTCTTAAAGAAGGAAAACTCCATGCTAAAACTTTTTGCTGATTATATCGTCCAAAGGAATGCATGATTTTCCTTTGGCATAAAAAGCCGGTTATCCGGATAATGGTCCAATAGTTCCTATTGTAGAGCCTTCTTGTTATAATGAAAACATTACTTAGACTAACGCGGCAATCAATTTATGAAGGTGTGTGATAGAAGTGGATCTCACTAAGATTACAAATCCGTCTTTTTTAAAAAATCTTGATAAAGAACAAATGACGGAATTGGCACAAGAAATCCGGAATTTTTTAATTGAAAACCTGTCTGTGACAGGCGGTCATATCGGACCGAACTTAGGTGTCGTCGAATTGACAATGATGTTGCATAAGCTTTTCGACAGTCCGAAAGATAAAATCATCTGGGATGTCGGGCACCAAGCCTATGTTCATAAAATTTTGACGGGTCGTGCTGGACAATTCGGCACACTCCGCCAGTATAAAGGCTTAAGCGGCTTCCCGAAAATGTCGGAGAGTGAACATGATGTTTGGGAGACGGGGCATAGCTCCACGTCCCTTTCCGCCGCTTTAGGGATGGCTGCTGCAAGAGATATGCAAGGCGATTCGAACCATGTCATTCCGGTCATCGGTGATGGTGCATTAACGGGCGGTATGGCTTTGGAAGCATTGAATCATATTGGTCACCTGAAAACGAATATGATTGTCATCTTAAATGACAATGAAATGTCGATTGCTCCAAACGTTGGTGCGCTGCATGATGTCCTAGGCAAGTTAAGGACAGCCGGAAAATATAATAGCGTAAAAGACGAATTGGAATATATACTGAAAAAAATACCGGCAGTCGGCGGAAAAGTGGCGGCAGCTGCTGAGCGGGTGAAGGATAGTTTGAAATACCTGCTCGTTTCTGGCGTGTTTTTCGAAGAGCTCGGATTTACTTATTTAGGTCCGATCGACGGCCACGATTTCAATGATTTGGAACGGAATATCCAGTATGCCAAAAAGGTGGAAGGACCTGTCCTACTTCACGTACTGACGAAAAAAGGAAAAGGGTACAGACCTGCCGAAGATGATAAGATCGGGACTTGGCATGGAACGGGACCTTATAAGATCGAAACGGGGGCTTTCTTGAAATCTCCGACAACAGCTCCATCGTGGAGTGGGTTAGTTGCTGAAACCGTCAGGAAAATCGCTCGTGAAGACAAAAGGGTTGCTGCCATTACACCGGCTATGCCTGTAGGTTCAAAACTGGAGTCCTTCGCAGCTGAATTCCCGAATCGTTTCTTTGATACAGGAATTGCTGAACAGCATGCCACAACAATGGCAGCAGGGTTGGCTACCCAAGGGATGAAACCGTTTTTGGCGATCTACTCGACATTCCTGCAACGTGCGTATGACCAGATGCTACACGACATTACGAGACAGAAGTTGAATGTCTTCATCGGAATCGATCGTGCGGGTCTTGTAGGGGCGGACGGTGAAACCCATCATGGTGTGTACGATATTTCATTCTTACGACATATGCCAAACCTTGTCATTATGATGCCGAAAGATGAGAACGAAGGACAGCATATGGTAAAGACCGCATTGGAATACAATGATGGTCCTATCGCCATGAGGTACCCGAGAGGAAATGGTCTTGGCGTAGTGATGGATGCGAAGTTGAAAACGATTCCTATTGGCACATGGGAAGTATTGCGTGAAGGCTCGGACGGTTCGATTTTGACATTCGGAGCGACCATTCCAATGGCATTGGATGCGGCTGAAACGCTTGCGAAGAAAGGCATTCATGTAAAAGTGATAAACGCAAGGTTTATCAAACCTATGGATACAGCTATGCTCGACCAGCTATTTAGCACTGGAAAACCGATAGTAACGATAGAAGAAGCGGCATTGGCTGGCGGGTTCGGCAGTGCTGTCATAGAATATGCACATGACGTCTCTTCAAATGTCTCCATTAGTCGTCTCGGGATTCCAGATGATTTCATCGAGCATGGAAGTGTCGATAAGTTGCTTGAGGAAATTGATTTGACTGAAGAGAATGTAGTGAGGACGATGGAACGGGCGGTTAAAGGATTCCCCAAGGTTGAAAGGGAGATCGTATGACGAACGGCCAACAAAAAGAACGCGTCGATGTACTTCTTGTCCAAAGAGGGTTAGTAGAAACAAGGGAACAGGCGAAGCGTTCCATTATGGCTGGAATCGTGTTTTCAGCTGAAACAAGAATGGACAAGCCTGGTGAGAAGATTAAGGTCGACGCACCGCTATCAGTGAAAGGCTCTGCGTTGAAATACGTGAGCCGTGGCGGCTTAAAGCTTGAAAAAGCTCTCGAAGTATTCGATATATCCGTCGAAGAGAAAATCGTATTGGACATTGGCTCGTCAACTGGCGGGTTTACAGATTGTGCCCTACAAAATGGAGCGAAACATTGCTATGCACTCGATGTCGGAACAAACCAGCTTGCCTGGAAAATACGAAGTGACGAGCGGGTGACCGTCATGGAGAAAACCAATTTCAGACATGCGGTTCCCGAACATTTCACGAAAGGGACACCACAAGTGGCTACGATTGATGTCTCTTTCATTTCACTCACGCTCATACTGCCTCCACTGAAGCAAATAATTGCTGTCGGTGGAGACGTCGTGGCACTTGTTAAGCCTCAATTCGAGGCTGGAAAAGACAAAGTGGGAAAAAAGGGGATTGTAAAGGAAAGAGCTGTCCATTTGGAGGTTTTGCAAAAGATAGCGGAATCATCAATAATGAATGGTTTTTCATTACGTGGAATTTCCTTTTCTCCTGTGACAGGGGGAGAAGGGAATATCGAGTTCCTATTCCATTTGCGATCGGAAGCAGATCCAGTCAATCCTTACGATGAATCGGCTTTCGGTACATTGATCACCGAAGCTTATAAAGCATTGACGTGATTCCAAAAGAAAGGGTTAAAATTAACCATGGGAGTGATTGTATTGAATAAAGGACAACGGCATCTGCGAATCCGGGATATCATTACAAATGAGGAAGTGGAGACTCAGGATCAACTTGTCGAGAAATTGAAAAATGCTGGAGCCGACGTGACACAAGCGACAGTCTCCCGCGATATTAAAGAATTGCATCTCATCAAAGTGCCTCTGCCCGATGGCCGTTATAAATATAGTCTTCCGCCAGTCCATAAATTCAATGCGGAAGAAAAGCTTCGTCGAATGTTGACTGATGCATTCGTGAGCATTGATAGCGCAAGCCATTTCATCATCTTGAAAACATTGCCGGGAAATGCGCAGGCAGTCGGTTCCCTCGTTGATAATTTGGGTTGGGATGAAATGCTTGGAACGATTTGCGGAGACGATACGTGCATGATCATTTGTAGGGAAGAGTCTTTAACAGTCGAAGTGAAATCAAGGCTATTGGCCCTTATTTGAGCTGAGCGTTCGATGAAGGAGGTGCGTATTTGAATGTTAAGTGAAATTTCCATTCATAATTTTGCCATAATAGAGCATCTCGAAGTGACTTTTGATGAAGGATTGACTGTACTGACTGGTGAAACAGGTGCCGGCAAGTCCATAATCATTGATGCGGTTCAGCTCCTAGCTGGTGCTAGGGGCTCTCAGGAATTCATTCGCCACGGAGCAAAAAAAGCTGAATTGGAAGGGATGTTCACGATTGACGACGAGCATCATCCTGTCTTCCGGAAACTCTCTGAATTCGGCATTGAATACGAGGATGGCAGTATCATACTGAGACGCGATTTGAATGCGAATGGCAAAACGACTTGCCGGGTAAATGGCAAACTAGTGACGATTGCGAGTTTAAGGGAAATAGGTTCCCAATTAATAGATATCCATGGGCAACATGATAATCAAGAACTGATGCTTGAAAAGCGGCATATTCATCTGCTAGATCAATTTGCCGGATCGTCATTATCCGAAGCGCACCGTAACTATCTTGATATTTACAATCAATACACAAAGTTGAAACGCAGGCTTGAAACGGCGACTGAGAATGAACAGCAAGTAGCGCAGCGTATTGATCTCTATTCATTTCAATTGAAGGAAATCGACAACGCTGAACTCGTTATCGGTGAAGAGGAAGAGCTTGAAGAGGAAAAGCTGAAACTTCAACACTTCCATAGGATTTTCGAACGTTTGAACACTGCATATGAGTCGATTAGTGGCGATAATCATGCATTGGACTGGGTTGGTTCCGCAATGAGCGATCTGGAAGATGCTGCGTCAATCGACAAGGAACTGGCATCTCACTCCGAAGTCGTTTCAAGCAGTTTCTACTCTTTGCAAGATACTGCGCATGAATTAAAAAGTATCATTGACAGAATGGAGTACGATCCGACGAGACTGCCAATTGTCGAAGATCGACTTGCAATGCTCGTCTCTTTAAAGCGGAAGTACGGAGCAACGATAGAGGATATCCTTATTTATCGGGAGAAAATTGCAGACGATCTTGACCAGTTGCTCAATCGGGATGAAAGGCTTGGCCAAGAACAGGAAAAGCTTGCACAACTTGAAAAAGATTTGGAAGTGGAAGCGAATGAACTGTCGATTATCAGGCAAGAGTCAGCTCTTCACTTAGAAAAAGCGATCATGCAGCAATTGAAAGAATTGCATATGGAGAAATCCACCTTCAAGGTATCCATCAATCGAAAAGCATCCAACAGTTTTGACAGTCACGGCTTTGACGAAGTGGTCTTCCTCATTTCGACAAATTTGGGTGAGCCATTAAAGCCACTTGTTAAAATTGCTTCCGGAGGCGAGTTGTCGAGGATCATGTTAGCTTTGAAAACAATTTTTTCTAAGCACCAAGGGATTACATCAATCATTTTCGATGAAGTCGACACTGGCGTCAGTGGACGAGTTGCACAAGCCATTGCAGATAAAATCGCAATGATCGCCACTCATTCCCAAGTGCTTTGCATTTCACATCTTCCGCAGGTGGCTGCCATGGCTGACCATCATTTGCTCATTAGGAAAGAAGTGAAGGGGAACCGGACAACGACTGCTGTCGCTGAAATTGCTGACATGGATAGAACAAAGGAATTATCAAGGATGTTGTCGGGTGCGGAAATTACTACACTTACGCTGCAACATGCAGATGAACTATTAACAATGGCGGACGAACGTAAAACATCTTTCCGCAATTAGGCGCATACTTCATGTATGCGTTTTTTTCATGATTTAACCTTTCATAAGATTCACCTGAACGGACATACCAATAGTATCTTTCAACCGAGGAGGTGAACTATGGGATGGAGTAAACGACTGATGTTATCCGCTTCGTTTGCCACGCTAATATTTTTCTTGCCGTTCCAAAATGATATTTCCGCTTCATCAGGTGAACGGGTCATTCCGATGGGGCATTCAATTGGTATTCAAATGGATTTGTCGGGTATTTTCGTCACGAATGACGTACTGGTCAACAATGAGCAATGGTTAAAGGCGGGCGACTCCATTATCCGTCTCAATGGGAGAGACATCATTAGTCTCAGCGATTTCGAAAAAATCATGGCCAAAGAAAAAAAAGAGAAAATCCACATGAATATTAGCCGAAAAGGCGCGTCGGTTGAAGTGTTGGCGGAAAGAGATGCCGTAAAACGTCTCCTTCCCTTCCTTAAAGACCGAACTGAAGGAACCGGGACATTGACTTATGTCGATCCCAATCGAGGCACTTATGGAGCCCTCGGCCATCAAATCGTTGACAGCTCCTTGAAATCTCCACCGCCTTTCAAACATGGCGCAATTTACCTTTCAGAAATTGAACAGATCAAGAAAAGTACACCAGGCACTCCAGGTTATAAAATCTCCTCAATTGTAGACGATGAACAGTATCTCGGCACAATCCGAACCAATGGAATTTACGGAATATTCGGGGCGTGGAACGATGCTTATAAGAAAGTGTTAGCTGAACCACTCGAAATTATGCAGCCCACAGAATTACAAGCAGGGGCAGCGGAAATTTTTACTACAGTAAAAGGGACACAAGTCGAAAAGTTCTCCATCCGTATCACTGACATTGAGGAGGAACAGTTTCATTTCATTTTAACCGACGCCAAGTTGCTGGAAACGACAGGTGGAATTTTACAAGGCATGAGTGGGAGTCCTGTCATTCAAAATGGAAAGTTTGTTGGCGCGGTCACCCATATGTTTGTCGACGAACCGAAAAAAGGTGCGGGCTTGTTCTTAGTTACGATGAGAGACGGTGAAAGGCGATAATAAAAAAACCGATCCTAATAGGCACTGACTATCTTTTTTGAGACAAGTAAAAAACACCTTATTAAGCAGCCAGTTGTCGGTATTGTACCGGCGATTG